>JAKSAW010000402.1 GCA_022361455.1 Pseudomonadales bacterium
AATGTAGAATTACAAAAAATTACGTTATCTATTACTAAAATGTTTTAGATTAGGTTTACTTAGGAGGGGATTATGTCGGTAGGGAGTTTTAGTCCTATACCTCATCACTGCCCGTGGGGGCATCTACATCACTACGCGCCACCGAATGTTAACTGGTGTGAAGAGAATCTATGTAGTTGGATTGTCAATCCTGCGAATACTTGGTCTAACCTAGCTTATATTTTTTTAGGCATGCTTATTTTAAAGATGACCAAAGATCAGAAAACTCTGCGAATGTTTGGTCCTGCAACTATATTCGTCGGAGTAGGCTCGTTCCTCTGGCATGCATCATTTACTTTCGTATTTCAGTTCGTAGATTTCTTAGCAATGTTTGCTTTCGGGGCGGTTCCTCTAGTTTTAAATCTGCGCCGATTAAACATAATTGGTCCAAGTAATCAATTTACGGTTTTCTATTCCTATGTTGTTGGAATGAGTGTTCTTTTGTTTATTTTCTATTGGGTTGAAATTCCTTATCAGTCGTTGGTGTTTGTCTCAATTATTGCTGCAGTTTTAATGGAGATAGTGCTCTATCGGCGTGGTACTGAAAATGTGGGATATAAAAACTTATTATTAGCTGCTGTAAGTATGGGAGTAGCGTTTGGGTTTTCACTCGCCGATGTCACTGGAGTATTTTGTGATCCTCAGAATCATATTATTCAAGGGCATGCTATTTGGCATATCTTATCGGCGGCATCGATAGGGTTTTGGTTCTTATTCTATCGTCAATTTAATTTTGATGGGGTTGATCATGAAATGGCGAATGAGCAATAAATGGATTTTGCTCACTGGATTCGTTGTTGCTAATGTTTTCGGTAACTCGTGTTTAGCATTTCAATGGCAGTTTGATAGCTTCAGCTTGGACATTAACAATACGCTTTCGCTTAGTGCGAGTTGGCGAGTTCAAGAGCGCGATGAGAACAACGTCTCCTATGGCAACACCGGCAATCTCACTCAAATGGGGAATCCTATTTCAAGCCTAAGGTTTTTCCCACCGGTGGCTAATGAAAATCTAGGCACTAACGGTTTGCCTGCTCCAGGGGAATCTTTACCTGGGCGCTATATCGTTGGTGATCCTGCTATCTGTGAGGCCGCAGGCATTAGCATTACTGGGGCCGAAGCCTGCTGGATCCCTTATTTTCCGGATGGAGGACCGGGCGCCTACGACGAGAACTCCGATAATGGTAATCTGAACTTCGATAAGGGCTTGTTTTCCAGACAATTTAGATCGCTTCATGAAATTCGTATCGAAGGTGAATCATTAGGTTTCATGAGTCGTTTTTTGTTCTTTTATGATGATTACATTGAAAATGAAACCTTGCCCCATTTTGAGTTGGATGATGAAGCTAAAGAGTTAGTCGGTAGCGATGCAAGACTGCTAGATTTCTATTTGGATATGAATTTCTTTTGGCATGATCATCCGGTATCAGTAAAGTTTGGTAAGCAGGTCATTAGCTGGGGTGAAAGTGGCTTTATATCCGGGATGAGCGCTTATCAAAATCCCTTCGATTTTAATCAGTTAGTGCAATCTGGGTTCGATCTAAAGCAAGGTAGTATCCCAACTAATAGCTTTCTTGCGTATGTAGGGCTTACAGAAAATACATCTGCCGAGTTCTATGTAAAGACAGAGTGGGAGCCCAATGTGTTCCCTCCAGTGGGAAGCTATTTTAGTTTCACGGACTTTATTGGTGTTGGTGGTGACCAGATTTGTATAAATGGTGGTTTAGTTTCGGATTTTAATGAGAATAAAATCTGCGTTGCCCGTGAGGACGATCGACCTGCTCGTGATTCTGGTCAATTTGGTTTGAAGTTCACTTGGCTTATACCTTCGCTTAATTACACTGAGTTCTCTGCTTACTATGTTCGTTATCATGATCCAAATCCCGTGTTGGGTGGTAGAGAGGGAATACCTGATACTACGGTGCCCGACTTTCTTCAAGCAAAGTACTTCTTGCAATATGTTGAAGATTTATCCCTTTTTGGTTTTAGCTTCAACACGGTGGCCCCATGGGGAACATCAATATCTGGAGAGCTGACCTATCGCAAAGATGTGCCTTTAACCATTGATATCTCCGAAATCCTCGGAGCAGCCGTAGGCAACTTATTAAATCTCCTATTTTATGATCAAGAGCGAGGTGGAGATTTTGCACGCATACTGTCTTTGGATGATGTCGATTTGCCAACGATCTATGCAGCACTGGGATCAGAGCTCATACCATTAATCGGTACTGGGCGTGTGGCGGATTGGTTGGCAACTCTTCCTACCAGTGATTTCAGAGATGATCCCAACGAAGGAAATAACTGTCAGACTGATCGACCTTGTTTCCCTGCTTATCAAGTCGAATTGTTGAATCCTTTGTCAGGTGATGAAATTGACGCTTATATTCAACGAGATGTTGTTAAAGGTAACCTTCTCTTTGCCCATACCTTGCCTGCTAACTGGCTTGGTACCGACCAATTAATAATGATTGCCGAATTGGGTGCAGCCTATGTGATTGATCATCCCGGCTATGATGAGCTGCGTTTATTAACGCCAGGTACTCAGGGGCGAGGGGTGCCAGATGCCTTGCTTCCTAAGCGTGGCTTACCATGCTGTGATCGCGACTCATGGTCGGACGCATTTTCCTGGGGTTATGCATTGCGTATGCAAGCAGACTATCCAGGTATCCTGGGAAGCTTTACGCTGCAACCATCGATTACCTTTAAGCATGATGTTTCGGGTATTGCGCCTTCTAATGCAATGGGGTTTATTGAAGGAAATAAAGCTCTCCGTTTGGGCTTAAGTGCGGAATATCAATCCACCACTAAGCTGGCCGTTGATTTCACCGGTTTTGATGGGGATGAGAAACGAAATTTATTGCATGATAGAGATTTTGTAACCTTGACGCTAAGTCATACCTTCTAATCTTTTGAATATTGAAGAGCAATAACTAAGAGAGTAGTTAAGATGATTTTTAAAACTTTGTTTGGCTTGATAAGAAAAGATTCAATATTAGCTATAGTGCTATGCGCTTCCTCTATTCAAACTGCGATGGCTGCAGTGAGCGAAGCTGAGGCTGCTCGATTAGGTAACGATCTTACGCCCATCGGAGCAGAGCGAGCTGGGAATGCAGACGGTACAATACCTGAGTGGACGGGCGAAACCCCGGAGCCGGCTGGGCGTTTCAGGTCCGGTGATCATCACCCAAATCCTTTTCCAAATGACAAACCACTGTTTACTATTAATCCTGCCAATGCCTCTCAATATGATGAGTTGCTAAGTGATGGTCATAAGCAACTTTTGAAAAATAATCCTAACTTCGTCATGAACGTTTATCAGAGCCGCAGAACGGCAACCTATCCAAAGAAAGTCTACAAAAATGCTAAGAAGAATGCGCTTTCGGTGAAGCTAGTGGATTCAGGTGAAGGTGTTGAAGGGAGTGTTGGTGCCGTACCTTTCCCGATTCCTAAAGATGGTTACGAAGTTATGTGGAATCACAAGCTGCGCTATCGTGGCGAAGCAGTGCAAACCTATGCCGCATCCACGGTTGTAAATACCAAAGGTGCCTACACGCTAATGAAAGTGGAGGCGATTTTAAAATTTAAATTTACTGATAAAAAGAATCGTGGCAACGAAGCGATTCAGTTGGTCGGTAAAACCACATCACCGCCACGAACTGCTGGTAATAAGTTGCTAATTCATGAGTCTATTAACTCCTATGAAGAACCGAGAAAATCTTGGGTTTATATGGCTGGTCAGCGTCGAACTCGAAGAGCACCGGATATTTCCCATGATGCGCCATATCCAGGTGCTGATGGTATTGTGTTGGTGGATAACACAGATATGTTTAACGGCGCATTGGATCGCTTTGATTGGAAACTTATTGGCAAGAAAGAACTCATTATTCCTTATAATTCCTATGACTTGCATAGTTCAGAAACTCAATATGAAGATCTATTGCAACCTCGTAGTTTGAATCCTGCATATACTCGATATGAGCGTCATCGAGTTTGGGTTGTAGAAGCTAAGCTCAAATCCAACTTTCGTCATCGCTTTGGGACAAGGATCTTTTATATCGATGAAGATAGTTGGCAGGTTGCTTTGGTTGATCAATACGATGGTAAAAATAACTTGATCAGTTTTGCCGAGGGTCATCCAATTAATTATTACGAGAATCCGCTTTTTTGGTACACCTTGGAAGTGATTTATAATTTACAGGATGGCAGGTACTACGTGTCTGGCTTAGATAATCAGGAGCGAATGTATGACTTTACTGTTAGGCCCCGTGACGGGCTGTTTAAGCCAGCGAGCTTAGCTCGGATGAGGTAGTGGGTGTCCCATCATTATGCAAACTTGGCGGGCATGTTAGTGGCGTTCGCGGGTTAACATGCCCCTGTTTCAAAAATATGAAATGCCTGTAACTGGCTGATAAATAAACTTTTTTCACCAAAATGTCACAATAGGTAATTAGTTTATAGAAACAATATAAAAATTGGGGCTATAGCTATGTTGGGGCATCTTTCAGGGGTGGCGGCGCGTGTTGTCGCTAAAAACTTCCTACCGTCGATTTTACTAGTCGTTTTCTTGTCTGGTTGTATCGTTGAGGATGGGTTTGATGATTCCCGATTGCCCCAGGTTCGTCTAGCGGACCGCACGCCTGTTACCTACGACACGCTTTTTAACGAAGAAGCGACTATCCCTCCCCAGTGCTATACCAAAACCGAAGGCGTTCATAATCCTTGTTATGTTTGTCACCAAGCCTATGAGGCTAGTGATGAATACCGCATGAATAAATTGAATGACGGTGGTATTCAAGGGGGCTATATGTTCTCTGAGATTGGTGTGAACAACTATTGGAGTAACTTGTTTGTTGATCGCACCGACTGGCTCAGTCAGGTGAGTGATGAGGTTATAAAGGAATATATAGAGCAAGACAACTATAGCGCCTTGGCGCCACGCTTACTGGATGTGAATTGGCAGGGCTATGTACCCGATTTAACTGATTTGCATCTTAGTGCTGCAGCGTTTGATAGTCGTGGTCTTGCAAAGGATGCTAGCGGTTGGGTCGCATTTAATTACAAGCCTCTGCCCAGCACTTTTTGGCCTACCAATGGTTCTACCGACGATGTGATGATTAGATTGCCGTTGGCGTTTCGTACGCTAAATGGCAGTGTTAATAATGATGTCTATCTGCTCAATCTCGCCCTTACAGAATTAACGATTAAACGATTAAATAAAGTGGATGTGCACCCTTTTGACGAAGCAGCTGCCGAAATTGATATTAATGGCGATGGTAAGTTGGAGGCGCAAGTTTCCACATTGGTTGCCAGAACTCACTATATTGGCGATGCAAAAAATATTGAAGTGCCACTACAGCAATTTCCGCTAAATACTGAATTCCTTCACTCGGTTCGCTATGTGGGTGTTGATGGCGAAGAAGGTATCAAAGTGCCTGCCCGCATGAAAGAGCTGCGTTATATGCGTAAGCAAAAAGTGCTCAGCAACGATGAGGTGGAGGCTCGTTATAACCGCGAGCGAAAAGAAAAACTTCTCGAAGAATTACCTTACTTTACAAAGCTGGGTGACGAAGGTTTTGATAATGGAATGGGGTGGGTGATACAGGGCTTTATTGAGGATTACTCCGGTGATCTGCGTCCACAAACTCATGAAGAGATGTTTTTCTGCATGGGGTGTCACTCAGCGATTGGTGCCACCATCGATCAAACCTTTTCTTTCGCAAGAAAGGTCACCGGCCCAGAGGGTTGGGGCTACGTTAATCTTAAAGGCATGAAAGATGCTCCATCCGTTAGTCAGGACCAAGGGGAAATATTGCAGTATTTAACCTTGAGTCATGGTGGTAATGAGTTCCGTGAAAATGATGAAATGCTCTCCCGTTGGTTTAACGAAGATGGTTCGGTGAATACAGACGCGGTAAAAGCAGCTGATGTTTATACCTTAGTTGCACCCTCTCAAGAGCGAGCTTTAAAACTTAACAAAGCTTACACCCATATTGTTCGTCACCAGAGTTATGTGCGGGGTAGGGATGCCACATGGTCTCCAGCGCTTAACGTCCTTAAAACGGTTGATGAATCAGAACCCCCTTTATCTTCTGAGAATCGGCTTTTCGGTTGGGATATGCGGCTGGATTGGTCTCGTTAATAAAAAATATATTTATTTACTGTCATAAAAAATTAAGAAATGTTTCCTT
Source organism: Pseudomonadales bacterium (assembly GCA_022361455.1). Taxonomy (GTDB): domain Bacteria; phylum Pseudomonadota; class Gammaproteobacteria; order Pseudomonadales; family Ketobacteraceae. Next base: position 6,225 of record JAKSAW010000402.1, read on the forward strand.
TGTTTGACCTATTGCAAGCGTAGGGTTAAAGGGCTTTTTGTCTGTAAAAAAGTATGCATATAAATACGGAGAGAGTTATGCTCAATAAAAAACCAAAGATGAAGCTGGTTGCAGCTTCAATTGCGTCTGCAGTTGCTGTTACTGCATGTGTTGGGGGCCCAAGCTTAACGCGTATCGCAACTGTTCCTTTAGGAGCAGAAGTAACGGGTATCTATAAAACTGATAATGGGGATCTATTCTTCAACGTTCAGCATCCATCTGACAGCTTGCCTGCGCCCGAAAATAGTGCTGCTGTTGGCGTATGGACTGGTGTTGATTTCAATAACTTACCCGCTGATTTCCCAGAGATCGGTGTGCCAACTTCAGGCTCTGCATTCGAACAAATTACTCGTGTAAGTGAAGGTAGCTTCCAAGTGTTGGGGCGTGCTGGCGATACATATGCTGGTGCATTACCTTTCGGTTTAGGCGCGGTTGTGACTGCTGATGGAACTGCTTCTATTAAATTGTCACAAGACCCTGACTTTAACGCTTATATCCCAAATTCAGTTGACGGTAACAGTGGTTATCTTTTCAGTGCTTGGGAAGATCGCCCAGGTGCGATGTCTCGTTTGGCTGTGAACAAGCTAGCGGACGGTTCTTGGCAGGTTTCTGATGCCATGAATGTTGATTTCAGTGGTGTTAAAGGCACCATGATTAACTGTTTCGGTACAGTTTCTCCTTGGGGTACACCTCTAACTTCTGAAGAGAACTATGAAGCAGAAAACGCTGCCAACTGGAATAACCCAGCTTACAGCAGCGGTTACCCTAATTACCCAGATGTACTAAATATCCAAACATATTTGGGCGGCGAATTCCCTAATCCGTACAACTACGGCTATATCGTAGAAATCACTGAGCCAACTTCAGCGAATCCTACCCCAGTTAAGTTGTTTACTTTAGGTCGTTCAGCTCACGAGAATGCAGTTATCATGCCTGATGAAAAAACTGTTTACTTAACAGATGACGGTACCGATAAAGGTTTCTATAAGTTTGTTGCTCGTGAAGCTGGCGATCTAAGCGCGGGTACCTTGTATGCCGCTAAAGTGTTTCAGGATCCAGGTTCTGATGCTGCAACTACCGGTTTTGATATCGCTTGGTTAGAACTAGGCTCTGGTAGCAATGAAGAAATCGCTGGCTGGATCGCTGAGTACGATGGTATTGATGAGTCAGATTATGTTGAAGGTGAAACCAGCTACATTACTGACGCAGAAATCTCCGACTGGGCCGCTGGTCTTGGTGGTGATGATCGTTACGCTTTCTTAGAAACCCTTAAAGCAGCTGAAGCTAAAGGTGCTACTGTTGAGTTTCGTAAAATGGAAGGTATCAACATCAACTACGCGGGCGTAGCGGATGGCAGTATCCCATTCATGTACGTTGCGATGTCTGAAGTGCGTCGTGGTATGACTGATACTGAAGGCGATATTCAGGTATCTGAAAACCGTTGTGGTATCGTTTATCAGTTATCTTTGGATGAGAACTTTAACGCTGATCGTATGGATCCATTGGTAATCGGTGGTAACTATGATTCTGCAGCTGCAGAAAACAAGTGCCCTGTTGATGCTATCGCTAACCCAGACAACCTTATCGTTCTTGACGATGGTCGTTTGATTATTGGGGAAGATACCAGCAAGCACAAAAACAATATGATTTGGTTATACGACGCTAACTAAAAGCGTTGCTATAGTCGACTTGTATTTTTCAGCTTATTGCTAAGCTGACGAAAAGCCTCTCAAAGATTTGCTTTTGGCATTTTTTTTGAGGGGTTTTTTTGTATGTCCGATGTGTCTAATTAAAATTAAATCTTTCCATAATTAATTGGGAATCGTTGTATTCTTTCAGCTGAATAATCTTCCCATCTCTGAGTCGCCACAGCATACAGTAATTGTTTTCGTAGGGTTCTCCCGTTTTCATGGTGGCATGACCCGTGGTTTCGCAAATAATCCATTCACCCGCATCTATTAGATTATTAATAGTGAGCGGTATGCCTGCTGCTAGATGTTCCATGACTTCGGCAAACAATGCTACGAAGGCCTCTTTTCCTTTCAGCTTTCTTGAGAAAGGGGTGTGCCCATTCATTTCGAAAGTCATATCTTCAGCGAATAGCGACAGTAGCCCTTCAGCATCGGATTGGCTAATGGCGGAGATGGCATTTTTCACGATTTCTAAGTTTTTCATGGGGCCTCCTTTTCTATTACTCATGTAATCTAAAAAGGAGGCTGCCGCAAAGCTGGAATGCGGATATGAAAGCTAGCGTGAATGAATTGTTAAAAGAGGCTACACCAAGGTGGTATAGGAAAAACCTCCTTTTGTGAATTGATTGTTTTAAATAAAGCTCTCAGTTCCATTGCGATGGTTTGGCTGGTGTTGCTCGAAGTACTTTTTCCGTATTTTTAATAATTGAGGTTTGAGTTTCGCTTGAGCTGCCATCGATCGTGGCTATCTCATTCATCATTTTAAGAATGGATTGA
>JAKSAW010000779.1 GCA_022361455.1 Pseudomonadales bacterium
CGCTGGTGTCTGCCGCGGCGATGTCGCCATCCACCTTGGTGGCGAAGCCAGCCTCGACCGCCTCCTCGGCGTCCAGGAAGGTCTCATCGTCCATCATCTTGGCGATGTCGTCGCGCTCCCGGCCGGTGCGGGCCGCGTAGAGCTTGACCATCGAGGAATCGAAGGTCTCGAAAACGTCTGCGGCCTCGCGCATGTCGTGGCGATTGCCGATGACCATGCCCCAGGCGTTGTGGATCATCATGATAGAACCCGGGCCCATGACAATCTCGTCGCCAGCCATCGCGATGATAGAGGCGGCCGACGCCGCAAGCCCGAGAATCTCGACCTCAACCGACCCGCTGTGAGCACGAAGCATGTTGTAGATGGCGAGGCCTTCGAACATATCGCCGCCCGGGCTGTTGATGCGGACCTTGACCGAACCGGCCATGCCCTTCAGGCGGTCACCAACGGCCTTCGCGGTCACGCCCTCGCCCCAAAAGTCCTCTCCGATCACGTCCAGCACGTCGATCACGTTGCCATCGGCGGCGGCCTTGGGCGGCTCGATCCGGCTGTACTCGTTCAGGATGTCAGCCGGGGCGTCCCATTTGTACGCCTTGGCGCGAGAAACCGCATGAATCTGCGGAAGTTTGTCTTTCATCAGGCTCATGGGGTTTCGTCTCCATTGTCATTTGCGGGCGGCGGATCGTCACCCTCATTGCCGTCGTCACCATCGGGCTCGGACATATTCGGCGGTGGATAGTAGATGTCGCCGCCTGGCCGCGGGTTCTCACCGCGACGCTGTCGAATCTCGTTCGGGCTATTGATGCCCCACTGCAGGTCTGTCTGATCGCGCTGCGATTGCGCCTTCATGTCGCCGCGCAGGAGCGAAGAGCGATCGAACATGGCCTCGAGCTTCGCATCGGGCCCGATGATGTCGGTGTTGATCGCCTCTTCCCACATCCCGTAATAGTCCTCGAGCACCCACTGCATGAACTGCTTGTTGTGCTGCTCGACACCGGTGCCCCAGTTTGACTGCTTGTCGGCCAGCGCGGTCATGTGGAGTGGGATGCCGTAGATTTCGTAGATGTCGGCCTTGCCCAACTTGCGCGCCTCAATCCACTGAGCGTCCTGAGAGGTCATCGCCATCCGCTCGTAGGTGACGCCATCCTCGAGCACCAACTCGCCGCCCTCGTGCTCGCCGCCCGCGCGGTATTCATCCATCGCCTCGCGCAGGTTCTGCCGGCCCTCCTTGCCGAGCCGCTTTTCGGTCGAAAGCAGGCCAGAGACCCGCGCGCCATTCTTGAACACCTTCTGACCGTGGCGCTCCATGTCGCGGGCGCCTGCAATCGTCATGCTGGCGTAGTGGATCGGCGTGACCCCCGTGACACCGTCGAGCGTGAGGAGATACAGGTGCAGGATCTGGTCGCGATTGTAGACGAAGGTCTTGCCGTCGCTCTTTCGAACGTACTTGTAAACGACCTGGCCGGTGATGAGCTTTTCAGCCCTGCACTGATCCGGGTCGAGCGGGATCAACTGCCGAACGTGGCCGTTGGCGCCCTTGACCTTCAGAGCGTAGAAATTGCCGCGCAGCATCACATGGGCGCAGGACATCCGGAAGAACTGGCGCGGGCGCATGTACGGGTTGGGCCGGCGGCGAAGCAGGTTCCAGATTTCCGAGCCCTTGGCTTCCTCTCGAGTCTTTTCGTCGATCTCGCGCATCACCTTGATCGGCGTGTTCGACACCCCGCCGCCGATCAGGCGAACGCAGGTCTGGACAGCGGTCACCGTCATGGCCTGGTTCGGCGTGACCCGCTCATCGAGGCCCATGTCGCTGACGCCCTGCAGGTAGTCGTCAAGCTCCTGAACTGTGATCAGGCGGCCTGCGTCGTTCCGCACCACCAGATGCCCGGCATCGCGGGGCTCGGGGGCGGGTTGCGGTGCGGGGGCCGCCGCCTTTCCGCC
>JAKSAW010000374.1 GCA_022361455.1 Pseudomonadales bacterium
CGTCGGTCAAGGGCGGCCTCATCGCGCATACGCGCTACCTGGCGACGCTGTGGGGGGCAAAGGGCGTGCGCGTGAACGCGATCGCACCCGGCGGCGTGGAGCGTGATCAACCAGCGGCTTTTCAGCATGCTTATGGTTTACGTACGCCACTCGGCCGTATGGCTCGCCCGGAAGAAATCGGCGCCCCGATCGCATTTCTCGCATCTAATGCCGCAAGCTATATCACCGGCACCGTGCTGCCGATTGACGGTGGCTGGACGGCGAAATGAGTGAAGCGCCACTTCGCTTTGACGGCGTTATCTGCTACGGCCTGCCGTTTGCAGATGAGCATTTGCGAAATCCCAACTACTTGGATTGGCTGCGGGACTATGACGTCATCCGAACGCTGAACCTGCCATCTTATTGGGAGCCGGTGACGGAAGACGAGGTAAAGCGTTACTGCCGCAACGTGATGGCGTCCGATACCGACAAGTTCTTCGCATTGCATGCCGGCGACAGTGGCCGCTTCATTGGCACGGTGCGGCTCGGCCACATCGACTGGACGGGTGGCATCGGCGATATCGGCATCATGATCGGTGAGCGGCAGTACTGGGGCCGCGGCATCGCGCAAGATGCTGTATCCGCCGTAGCGAAATTAGCCTTCAGCCGTCTGCGCCTAAGGAAACTCACAGCGGGCGCCATGTCGATCAACCCGGCGATGATCCATGTGTTCGAGAAGCTAGGATTCCAGCGAGAAGCCTGTCTGCGGCAGCACGACCGCCTGCGCGAAGGCGGATACTGCGACCACATCCACCTCGGCTGCTTTCGCGATGAATTCGAAGGCGCCATCACAAGCGCCCTCAGATCGGGCAAACTGCAGAATATGGAAGCAAAATGAAGAATACGTGGCGATTCGGCGATCGCGAGCTCAACTATCTGCGCGAGGTGATTGATTCCGGCTTCGGCTCAGGCACCTCCGGCAGCATGAACAACCGGTTCGAACGCGCCTTTGCGGAAGTCGAAGGTGCCGAGTGGGCTATCACCTTCAATTCCGGCACCTCAACGTTGCACGCGGCGCTTGACGCCATGGGTGTCGGAGCCGGCGACGAAGTC
>JAKSAW010000394.1 GCA_022361455.1 Pseudomonadales bacterium
TGGCCAAACAACTCGCTTTCTAACAACTCATTTGGGATAGCACCACAATTCACAGGCACAAAAGGCTTGTGACGACGGTGAGAGTTGTAATGCAGGTTCCGCGCTACAACTTCTTTACCAGTGCCAGACTCTCCTGTAATAAGTACGTTTACATCTTTATCAGCCACCTGAGCCATCAACTCTCTAACTTTGATAACAGAACGACTGGTACCCACTAAACTTCTAAAAAGCTGAGCCTCGCGGCGTTGAGCTCTAACCGGATCATTCATAAATTGATCTTTGTAGACCTGAGCCCGATGCAAGGTATCCATTAATTTGGTGTATTTAGGCGGTGTTTCCACACTAGCAATAACCGCCTTTTTTAGAGAATCTTCTACATCGTCGGTGACTTCAACACTATCGATCAATATAACCGGCAAACTTTTTTCCCAGGCCAAAACATCTGCCACCATTTTTTCAGAAGCACAGTTGGTTTCTCCTAGAATCAAGCAACTAAAACCTTCACCTTCTTCAGGTACGTATTCTTTCCAGCTTTCGCTGGTTGCAGACACAGTCTCTTCGCCAACAAAATCTAGAATCACCTTTAAATCTCGGCGACGTTGTTCGTTGTCGTCAATTAATAAAATCCGAATCTCACGGTACATAAAAAACCTTACTTCTATTCCATATTCTTATAATGATGAGTTGTTGGCACTAGTGTCGATTTTTGATCACACTTTTAAGAAGTAAAGGCCAAGAAGTACGATTTGGTCAAATTATTGTCGGCCTATTTTTGAGATCTAAGGAAAAAAACTAGCGACAAAAATTTGGCCCGCTAAATGGCAATAATAGCAACTACTTCTATACTCATCGGATATAAGAATAAGAAGCGCTTCAACTACTTAACCTATTACGAAGCATATTCGATGATTAAAAGGCCTTAAATATGGAAATGTCGGAAACCGAATTGTCCCTCGAGAAGCTCGAGTCAGAAATTGCAGTTCAAGACCATAACGCCGCGTACAATACCTTACTGAAGTTTCTCCGCAAAACTTCTGTTCATAGATCCAAGAAAGATGAAATGTTCAGTGGATTTACCGAAGAGCAAGCGATCTATATTGCTACTCGATTCACCGCAGCCGTTAACTTTCTATTTCTGCAAAGGTCATTTGCTCTCAATGAACAGGGTCTAAGGCACCTGATCCCCTACCAATCAAACTATGCGGCGATCGTTTATATATCGCCGTTTAAAAACTCAGACTTTGTGATTCGTAGAATACTCAATATGGATGAGGAAGGTGCCCATGCTGACAACATCCAGATGCACGATTTTTTTAAATTGATATTCCTTTGGTCTCCCTACTCGAGGGTGCAATTACCGTTTAAGGATTTCTTAAACACATACCCACAACACGTTACGCCTGTAGTGCTTTCTGCACTTCGCGCATTGAGTTATATCGAAGAACATGCTCATGAAAACCGCGAAGCCATTATCCAGACATTGGTAGAATTGGGTGATTTTGATCTTAAATTTGCCAACGATGACCAAATAGCTTCCATGATAGGCCCTGCTTGGATGAATATCAGCTATGCCACCTCACCCAACAAGTACAAGGCGAAGCTTACTTTCAACCACTCCTATAAAAAGTGGATGAAAACTAAGGGGGTCAAAGCCCCTGCTCTTCCAGCCGTGCGCAAGAAGAAAGATAAGCCTGTGTTGGGGATCGTCAGTGAAGTTCTCAACGCAACTCACGCTATGTTTAGAACCTACGGCGATACGCTTAAGGAACTGAGAACCAAGTTCCATACCATAGGTTTTTATGTGTCAGGGCTCATGGACGAAAACGTATTCGATGTCTTTGATGAGGTAGTTGAGCTGCCCAATGTAATGGGCGAAGTTAAGAAAGTCGCTGGCGGCATCATTAAGAAACAGCCCGATATCTTGCTTTATACCAGTATTGGTATGAATAACGTGCTAGTACCCATCACTAACTTACGTATTGCCCCAATCCAAATGGCTTTCTTAGGGCATCCAAATTCGCCCCATTCCACAGAGATAGACTATATCGGCTGCGAAACCTGCTCTATTCCCTACACTAAGGTCTTCATGGAAAAGATCATGGATCTAGGGGGCACGCTGCCCATGGTGTCATTACAAGATCGAACAAAATGGGTGAGACCGGAAAAAGAATTTAAAGAGAAGAAACAGCTCGATATTGCTGTCCCCTCCATGGTGATGAAGCTTAACTATGAGTTTCTTGCGTTTCTGGCAAAAATCAAAGCCAACGTCAGTCGAAATATTCGCTTTCATTTCTTCCCTCATATTCATGGCATTACCATGGCTAACGCGCGCAGTGCTATTCACAAGATTCTCCCCGAATCAAAGGTGCACCCTCCATACGCATATGTAAATTACTTAGCCAAGTTAGCTGCTTGCGATTTACACCTTGGACCTTTTCCATTCAATAACTCCAACGGTAACGTGGACTCCATGTTAGCAGGGCTACCATTGGTCGTTCTTCGTGGTGACCCAGATAAAGTAGGCGTGGAAGGCATTGCCGACGTGAGTGTGCTTGAAAAATCCAAGGCTCCACAGGAGATGATTGCAAACAACCTAGAGGAATATTTTGAAAAAGCTTGCCGTTTTATTGAAGACGATGAATACCGTTGGGAAATGACGCGTAAGATAATGGATATTGATCTAAACGAAACCATGTTCGAAAAATCCAGTGCTGCCAATGCTGTTACCGCTATGTGGGATGTCTATGAAAACCATGAGAAATACATGGCTTCAGAACAACAAGTAGTTTCCGCTTTCGGCTATGAAGCGGCAAAGCTTGAGTCGCCGGAACCGGTGTCATAGATTTGACGAACATACATTCATAATCTTTAATTCCTCCTAGGTGCCTGAATTAAGTGGTTTTTTCTCAATACCACTTAGTGAAAAAACCGTATTTTAGATTGGCACCATTTATGCACAAAGAGATATAGGTAGACCTTCGTGCCATCGGAATGACTAACCAAAGAAGATTAGATTTTCCTGAAGGACTAAAAAGCACGGCAAATTGGTCGATATAGTTTTTAGCAAGGACGCGAGCATTACTGTAAACCCTCATCCAAAATAGGTGTAACCATGTCAACATCAGATAAATATATTGATGCTTTTGTTGAAGCTTTTGAGCTAGAAGACCGAAAAGAAGCAGAAGTTCTTGAGTACCAGTCTATTGAAAACTGGGATTCTGTGGGCCATATGACATTAATTTCAGAACTAGAAGATGCATTCGATATTTCTATGGAAACGGATGACATCGTTGAGTTCAGCTCGTTTCTTGTTGGTAAAGAAATCCTCAAGAAATACGATATCGCGGTTTAATACACGCTATCTAAAAAGCAGGTTCACTGAATCTAGGAGTAAGCTATGCCTCTTCTAAAGAAGCCTATTGTCGTTAAAAAATTTCGCGACTTTCATAAGTACGTGAAGAAGAACAATGGTCAAATCGGAACTAAACAGCGTGGCATAGATGTAAATCTAAATAACGCCTGCAACCTACGATGTGAACACTGCTTTACTAATTCTCCCAAAGGGGATCACGTAAAACCTGTCATCCCTGCGGATAAAATCGCGGAAATCGCTGATCAAGCCCATGAACTAGGAATCTTCGAATGGGACTTGCAAGGCGGCGAACTGCTAATGCGCCCGGAGTTATTGTTCGAAACATTAGAAGCAATTAAAACTGAGCGTTTCTATATGTACCTAACCACAAACGGTTGGCATATGACCCCTCAAATCGCGAAACGATTAGCTGACGCTGGAGTCGACCGCGTATCAGTTAGTATCGACAGTATGGATCCTGAAGTTCACGATCAATTCCGCGGTAAGAAAGGCTCATGGGAACGGGCGATTAAAGCATTAGAGTATGTACAAGAAGCTGGTATTTCTCCATACCTGAATATTACAGTCGGTCACTACAATGCATTTTCTGAAGATATTCAGATGCTGATGCAATATTCTAAGGACAAGCGCTATACCACTCTATTAAACGTTGCCACGCCTGGCGGTATGTGGTCACAAATGTCTGACATCATGGTGGATGAAGCAGATAAAGCGCATCTAATCGAGATGCGTAAAAAGCACAAAAACATTCTAAGAAATCTCTGGGACCCATTCGATAAGAAAAACGAAGGGGTGCTTGGCTGTAACACCATTAACAGGTTATATATCACCCCCCTCGGCGACGTACTCCCCTGCCCTTATGTACATATAAAGGTTGGCAATATCTACGAACAAACCCTGCAAGAAATCTCAGATTTTGGATTTAAGATTAAGTATTTTCGCGAATACAGTGCTAGCTGCTTAGCGGGTGAAGACAAAAACTTCGTTAAAAAGTTTATGAGCAAAGAAGGCACGAGTATTTTCAAACCAGCCGATGCTAGAGAAATTTTTAACCACGAGGAACTCGACGAAGAGTCTGAAGGGCTGATCCCCCTTGTAAACGTATCTTAGGATATAGCTTGCACATCAACTCAGTGCTGGTTAACCAAAGAGAGGCGGTAGTATCATGAAGAGTGAGTACAGCTTGTTTCAAGGCCTATCTAATTACTCAGATAAAATTGCCCTGCGCGATTTAGATGGCAATGCTGTCTCGTATCTTGACCTAGCCAATTTCGCCGACAAATTAAAAACGCAATTTGCAGAGATTGCTCCTCTCGAAGATTCCAATGTCAACAAACGCGCCCTGACGATACTTGTGTGCCGCAATGACATTTCCAGCATCAGCCTATACATCGCACTTATTAGAAACCATTTGCCGGTAATGCTACTCCATGAATCTATATCAGATGATTTTCTTTCCAGCATCATCCATAGATTCAAACCTGGTTATGTTCTAACAACGAAGGAATCGCAGCACAAGCCAAATAACCTTCGTGATCAAGGTGAAATCTATAACCACAGGATACTGGCGCCAAAAGATCAGACCGTTACCGATATTCATCCTGAACTCGCTTTATTACTTACCACATCAGGTTCAACAGGCAGCACAAAGTTTGTGCGACTTTCCTATAAAAACTTGCATACCAATACCGTGGATATCAGCACCGGGCTCGGCGTTGAAAATGAGCATAATACCATTACCACTATGCCCATGAGTTACACCTATGGTTTGTCCATAATCAATACGCATGTTTTTAATGGCGGAACTATATTAGCAAGCGACGCATCCATAGTTAGCAAAGAGTTTTTCAATGCACTGGAAGATTTTAAAATTTCTAGTTTTGGCGGCGTACCTTTTACCTACGAAACGCTGATTAAATTGAAATTCTGGAAAAAGCTACCTGAGTCTGTTGAATACCTGACTCAGGCAGGCGGCAAGTTGAAAGAGAAAGCATTTAAGTCCATCGTAGAGCAATGTGGCGAACGTGATATTCGTTTCTTTTCGATGTACGGACAAACCGAAGCCACCGCGAGAATGTCTATTCTAGATCATGCATTAAGCGAAGAAAAATCCGGAAGCATCGGCAAACCCATTGGATCCGGCCGTTTTCTATTGCTCAATGAGCAAGAAGAAGCCATCTATGCCGCTAACCAAAAAGGGACACTCTATTATATTGGCGACAATGCCTGTCTCGGCTATGCAGAAAACCATCAGGACTTGGCAAAACCTGATGCCAATCAAGGATGCCTTAATACTGGCGATATTGCTTATTATGATGAGGATGGCTTCTATTATATTGTTGGTCGAGAAAAGCGTTTCGTTAAAGTTAATGGCCATCGTGTGAGTCTTGATGAGATAGAGACCCTGCTATCAAGCATGGGACTAGAATCCGCTGTATTAGGTGAAGATGATAATATCAAAATATTTGTCGCCGATGAAAACGCACAACAAGCCCAACTAAAAGAACTGTCTCAAGCCACCAAGATACCGTCCCGCGTATTCAGTCTAAAAACCCAAGACCACATTCCTCGCCTTAAATCTGGAAAAGTAGATTACAAGGCTCTTGCAAGCGTTCCGTAGGATAATTCTATGAACGCTAACGATGAAAAAAAACAAGTCATCATAAGAAATATTGAGTATTTACTTACTAGTTCTCCCTATGCAGAAAATGATACAGCAGCTTCGGACTTGTTTTCAGATACCATTTCTGAGTTGTTTAGCTATCACCTTAAAAGTAGCGAATTATACCGCAACATCATTCAGGGACTTTCGGGTAGTCAAATCACTACCACGCCAGAAACCTTAGCGGACCTACCATTTTTACCAGTGAACCTTTTTAAAGAGCTTGATCTAAAAAGCTCGCCAACAGATCAGATAGTAAAAACCATGACGTCCAGCGGCACCAGTGGACAGGTTTCCAAAATCTACCTTGATAAAGATACCGCTAGATATCAAGGGAAGGTTCTAAATAGCATTGTCTCTAGCTTTATTGGAAACAAACGAATTCCTCTATTGGTTATTGATAGCGAGAAAACCGTTAAAGATCGCAATTATTTCTCGGCTAGAACTGCCGCAATACAAGGATTCTCTCTATTTGGTAAAAAGCCCGCGTTTGCACTCAATGATGACTTTACTCTTAATGAAGCAGTCGTCAGAGATTTTTTTGAGCAATATAGCAGTGGTCCCTACTTTGTATTCGGTTTTACCGCCTTGGTCTACTTCAATTTTCTCCATATTCTAAAGGAAAGAAACCTTTCATTTAAGAGCAATCAAGGCACCCTAATTCATGGAGGTGGTTGGAAGAAACTGCAGGATCAGGCAGTTTCCAATGAACAGTTCAAGGCATTCACTCAAGACACTACAGGCATTCAAAAAGTCCATAACTATTACGGTATGGTTGAACAAACAGGTTCCATCTTCTTTGAATGCGAAGAAGGACACTTACATTGCTCAAAGTACTCCGATGTTTATATTCGAAGGGCCGACTTTTCTTTATGTGAGCCAGGCGAAGCAGGTTTGATTCAAGTGCTTTCGCTGCTACCCCTAAGTTACCCAGGCTTTAATTTATTGACCGAAGATATGGGTGAAATAACCAGCATGGACAATTGCCCCTGCGGTAGAAGTGGCAAAACATTCAAGGTACATGGACGGGCTAAAAGAGCAGCTATTAGAGGGTGTAGTGATGTTCAATACTAACCCTACTCTCATACAAGAGCACTGCCAAAGAGTCATTGGCAATATCGAAATCAAATCGGAAGCTACAATCCCTTTCGATGCTAGCGTAATGAATTTCCTCAGCGCAGTCTCAAGCTGCATTAGTAATGAAGATAAAAGACGCTTCCCAGACCTAGCAGCATTATGCTTTTGGCTGAGAAAAAAACATATCATTAGCTATCAAAAGACACATGCCAATCTAGACAATCAATTTGGCTTGGGTCTAGTGTTTCATATTGCTCCAAATAATGTACCACTGAATTTTTTCTACAGCTATGCAGTGGGTTTACTCAGTGGCAATAGCAATATCATTAAGCTTCCTTCCGATAAGTTCACACAAA
>JAKSAW010000163.1 GCA_022361455.1 Pseudomonadales bacterium
CAGAGCCATATTGTGTGCATAGAACTCAACATGAAATCGGAGCTCATCATGGCGAATACAAGGCCTCCAGCGGTAGCAGGGTTGTTCTATTCTGGCCAAGCAGGTCAATTACAACAGGATGTTGATTCATTGCTAAACGCCGCGTCCCCCATCGAGTGCCACGCTAAGCCCAAGGCCCTTATTGCTCCTCATGCTGGCTATGTTTACTCTGGTCCATCAGCCGCAAAGGTTTACCAGTTACTACTCCCATTTCGTGAATCCTATAAACATGTGGTTTTGTTGGGGCCAGCACATCGGGTAGGTTTCAATGGCATCGCCACCAGTAGCGCAGATTATTTTTCAACGCCTTTGGGCGACGTTCCCTGCGATCGACCATTAATTGAAACCGCACTCACATGTGCAGGCGTGCAATGCCTCGACCAAGCCCATGCTGAAGAGCATAGCCTGGAAGTGCATTTACCTTTTCTACAAACAGTTCTCTCAGACTTCAAACTGACACCTTTGGTGGTGGGAGATTGCCTGCCAAGCATGTGCGGTGAGGTCATTAATACGCTATGGGGCGAGACAGATACCCTGTTTGTCATCAGCTCAGATTTAAGTCATTTCTTAGATTACGATACTGCTAACGCCTTAGATCAAAAGACCTGCCAGGCCATCGAGGCATTTGACGGTGACGCCATAAGCTATGAACAAGCCTGTGGCAGAAATCCAATCAAAGGTTTATTAAACGCTGCTCAACAACACCCTTTGGATATCAAAACCATCGACTTGTGTAACTCTGGCGATACCGCTGGGGATAAGCAACGAGTAGTCGGTTACGGCGCCTGGGCGTTTTGGGAAAAGGCCGCCTAAACATGAGTGAATTAAACCAAACAGCTAAGAACCAACTGCTTGAGATTGCTGAAGCATCTGTACAATCAGGCGTTTCAAGTGGTCGTCCAATCCATATCGTTTTATCTGAATACGATGCTAAACTCAGCAGTGAAAGGGCAAGTTTCGTCACCTTACATTTAGCAGGGCAACTCAGAGGCTGTATTGGCAGCCTGCAAGCTTATAGACCGCTAGCGCAGGACGTGGCTGACAATGCCTTCGCCGCCGCATTTCGTGATCCTAGGTTTCCTCCAGTATCCGCTGGAGAGGCAGCACAACTTCATTTCCATATCTCTGTTCTCAGCGAAACTTCGCCAATGAGCTTTAAGGATGAGCAAGATTTGCTGAGTCAGATACGTCCAGAAATCGATGGATTAGTGTTGGAGGACGGCTTCAACCGCGGTACCTTTTTACCCTCAGTATGGGAACAACTCCCCGACAAGCGGGATTTTCTCAATCAGTTAAAACGCAAGGCAGGCCTCCCTCCTGACTATTGGAGCAATAAACTCGCCATATCCAGGTACACGGTAGAAGATATCGAAGCCAACACCTAGCACAAACAGTCAGACTTGTTTGTTTTTAAGTTTCAGGTTATGTTAATCCCACGCGATAGCCAAGGGGATTAATATGAGCACGGACACCTTAGACCCACCCAAAACCACTAAAAAACCAGCGAACATTAGCCAAGCCAAGCCGACTGATCGCTGCCCTGCCATTTCCTATCAAGAAGTCTTGGACACAGACTCAAGGCCAGTTCCTGAAGAACTTAGGATAGTGACAATAGCGGATCTGCCGGACGAACCCATTGATAGCGAGCGTTATACCTCAGCAGAATTCCATAAACTGGAAATGCAACAGATGTGGAGCCGCGTTTGGCAAATGGCTTGCCGTGAGGAAGAGATACCCAATGTGGGAGACTACAGTCTCTATGAAATTGGAGATTCATCACTGCTAATTACGCGCACCGATGCAAACACCATCAAGGCTTTTCATAATTCATGTCTGCATCGCGGAAGAACCTTACGGGATGTGGATGGTCATGCCAAAGAGTTCATATGTCCATTCCATGGCTTTACTTGGAATCTTGACGGCACCTTTAAACAAGCCCCCTGTGAATGGGATTTTCCTCAATGCACTGAGAGTGATTTCTCACTACCAGAAGCCCATGTTGCTCTGTGGGGCGGTTTCGTATTCATTAATCTCGCCGATGAACCACAACCCTTCGATGATTACGCAGCAGTATTAAAACAGCATTTTAAACGTTGGCCATTAGATCATTGCTGGAAAGCGGTGCATGTACAAAAAACTGTTGCCGCCAATTGGAAAGCAACCATGGAAGCATTTATCGAATCCTTCCACGCAATGGAAACCCACCCACAGATACTACCCTACTCCGGTGATGCTAATTCTCAGTACGATGTTTTCGATGAAAACGTTAGCCGTACCATCACCATGATGGGTATTCAAAGCCCTCATATACCCGACGTTAGTGCCCAAGAAATGATGGATGCGTTAATCGAAACCTCTGGGCGAATGGCAGAAGATTCAGATCAAGATACCAGTGTACCTTCGAACAAAAGCGCCCGTTTACATATGGCTGATATCAATCGCGCTGAGTTTGGCCAATTATTCAATATGGATTTGAGCCATGCATCAGATACCGAAGTGTTAGACGCAATTCTCTATAACCTGTTCCCAAACTTTGTACCTTGGGCAGGCCTTAATCCCAACATCGTTTATCGTTTTCGCCCCAATGGTAACGATCCAGATTCAAGCATCATGGATGTGATGATTTTAATGCGTTATGCCGAGAGTGATCCAAAACCAGATCCTGTCCCCATTCATAAATTGGGCATTGATGATCCTTGGGCGAATGCCGAAGAACTCGGTGCGCTTGGCGGGATATTCGATCAGGACATGGGTAACCTACCCTACGTTCAAAAAGGTCTAAAAGCCTCGCGCAAAGGCATGATTACGCTTTGGAATTATCAAGAAGTTCGTATCAGACATTTCCACACCTCCTTGAACCGATATATTCAAGATAAAATGTAAAGATACTCTGGCTTCTAACCTTTCACCACAAGCCCATGAGGTTTTAGAAAAAACTGTTCTAAAACCTCATTTAGAATCCTCACGTATAGTTATGCCAGTTCATGGTTTGATTGCTATGGTTAGAGCTATAGTAGCCTGAAAAGCGAACTAGTATGATTGAGTGCGCCAAGATTCTGTTCGTGGTTTCTGAGAAAACCCGTCAAGTTTTGCACCTTGAGGAGATGCAGAACACCTTGGCGATAGAAGCCGATTTTTTAGAGTGGGACGAAGTTTTAGCAGACCATGACAAGTTATATGACATGGCCGTCTTGCAGTGCGAGAACCATTCCTATGAGTTCTTTATTGATGGTCTAAACGTACTGGTTGATCAAGGCCACACACCTTTCTCTCGTTTCATGATTATTTCAGTTGAGCCACTCACAGTAGATCTTAGCCAAGCTTGGCAACAGGGTATGCATTGTCACGTTTGCATCGATAAGGATGTGGATAATGTATATCACTCTATCGAAAGTTTTTGTCGCCTAGCCAATGAAACCAAACGCTTATCACAACAATTAAAAGAAGCCAGCGATATAGCAGTGCTATCGATGTCGGCCAGCAGCCAACTGGGCGAAATTATACGATTCCTGGAAAAAAGCTATGAGTGCAAAGATTTTCTAACTCTTGGCAAGCTTCTTAACGAAACTTTAGAAATGATGGGTATTACGGGTTGTGGAATTATTGAAACTGATTCTGATCCTATCTATTTCGGTGATCTAGATCGTGAGGACATCTGGCGCAGACTGATCGCTGAATATAAACCGCGCGGCCGCTTTATTGATATCGACAATCGCACCATTACTAATTTTGATTCCATAAGTGTTTTAGCCAGAAACTTACCAGAACCAGGTTCAGAAGAGCACGGTCGCATTAAAGATGTATTGTTTACGTTAATCGAAGGGGCTGAAGCCCGCATTCAAAGTATCGCTACCGAACAAAAGGCGCAAATTGCTGAAAAAGCCAAGGTATCTTTTCTGTCATTGATGTCCCATGAGCTGCGCACACCAATGAATTCCATCACGGGATTCAGCTCACTATTAAAAAGAAAAGTTGAAGGCGATACTTTATCAAAACGAGACATCGAAGCACTTGGGTTAATTGACGAAAGCTCAAATCGATTAATGGCAATGATTAGTGACATCTTGGAACTTTCAAATATTAACACCAATACGGAAGACGAAAAGTCCAGGCTGTTAATCCGAGAAGTAATGCAAGAACCTTTAAGGGAAGCACAAGAGCAGTCCGAACTTAAGCAGCTCGGTTTTGACTACCATCAAGAAGATAACAATCTTACCGCCGACATCGATAAAAAGCGCCTACAACAGGTTGTTAAGAAACTACTATGCAATGCAGTGAAGTTCACAACGGCTGGTCAAATTAACGTTGAATCAAGTTCAGTTTTCGATCACGAAAAAGGCGACTGCTTGCAAATTAAAATCAAGGATACAGGTCCGGGTTTTACCAAAGAACAACAAGCTAAAGTGTTCAAACCCTTCGCAATTGGTGAAGACTACTTAACTCGCAAACAAGATGGCGCTGGACTGGGATTAGTATTAGCCCAAGAATTCGTACGAGAGATGTCCGGTTCTATTCGCTTGGAAACTAAACAAGGCGAAGGGAGTTGCTTTACAATAATTATTCCTC
>JAKSAW010000317.1 GCA_022361455.1 Pseudomonadales bacterium
AAAGAGCGGATCATTGAGTTCCTGGCTTTGGGTGCTTACCGCGGCGAAATTTCTGGCTCCATACTCTTGCTCGTGGGCCCACCAGGGGTAGGTAAAACATCTATTGGCCGCTCTATTGCCGATGCCCTAGGAAGAAAGTTCTATCGATTCAGTTTGGGTGGCATGCGCGACGAAGCGGAAATAAAAGGCCATCGCCGAACCTATATTGGAGCAATGCCTGGTAAATTTGTGCAGGCGCTCAAAGACGTTGCCGTTTCTAACCCCGTTATCATGTTGGATGAGATTGACAAGCTGGGAGCCTCCTATCAAGGTGATCCAGCCTCAGCATTATTGGAAGTGCTAGACCCCGAACAAAACAAGGAGTTTCTCGATCACTATTTGGATCTTCGCTTAGATCTTTCTAAAGCCCTGTTTGTATGTACAGCGAATCAGTTGGATACCATCCCTGCACCGCTTTTAGATCGCATGGATGTCATCCGCTTATCGGGTTATATCACCGAAGAAAAGATTAAAATCGCTAAACATCACCTCTGGCCGCGTGCACTTGATCGAGCGGGCGTAAAGCGCTCCAAAATCAAAATTAATACTGGCGCGCTTCGCTACATTATCGATGGCTATGCGCGAGAATCAGGAGTGCGTAACCTCGAAAAAAATCTCAATAAAATTATCCGCAAAGCAGTTGTGCAATTTTTGGAAGACCCGGATAAAAAATTGGTCATCAAAGTTGAGGATGTCGACGACTATCTAGGCAACCCAATATTTAAGGACGAGAAGCCCATTAGTGGTATCGGAGTCGTCACTGGCTTAGCATGGACTGCCTTAGGTGGTGCAACATTAGATATCGAAGCGACGGTGATACATAACAAATCAAGGGGCTTCAAATTAACAGGCCAATTAGGGGATGTGATGAAGGAATCCGCTGAAATTGCCTATAGCTATATTGCCTCTAACTTAGAAGACTACAACGCAGACAGCGCATTTTTCGATAGTGCCGCTATTCATATTCACGTGCCAGAAGGCGCCACTCCTAAAGATGGACCTAGTGCAGGTATCACCATGGCAACGGCATTATTGTCTCTGGCGTTGAAAAAGAAAATTCGCAACAACGTGGCCATGACAGGCGAGCTTACATTAACAGGTCAAGTGCTTCCCGTTGGCGGCATACGTGAAAAAGTGATTGCAGCAAGGCGTCAGAAAATTAAGTCTTTACTATTACCAGCTGCTAATCGCGGTGATTACGAAGAATTACCAGACTATTTAAAGTCGGGCATGAAGATCAGTTTCGCTGAAACTTATTTCGATGTGTATCAAGCGCTGTTCTAATATTGCGGATTGATTCCTACTCTTTAGAGAATTGGTGAAAAAAGCTTTTCGACATTTCGTCGGCGGGAAAATAATGCTCTATACGTAGACTTTGCAAAGTCACATCAAGTGGAGTACCAAACACAGCAATGGTCGAAAATAAGCTGATCCTCTGTTCACCGACCTTGAGAGTGAGCCGAATCATAGGGCTATTTTCAAACTGCGGTGTTTGCTGACGCCAATTTTTCGGTACATCTGGGTAGCTTTGTAATCGATCGATCAATATTTTGGCCTGCTCCATTTCCCCCTGAAGTATCATTTCCTTTTCCACGCGCTGGAGCAAATAAACCGCAAACGACTGCCAATCATCTACAAATTCTCGGTAGCCGTGAGGGGCAAAAAAATGATCTAGCAAATTGATGCTCGCTGGAAATACCGCACCATTCTCTATTAACAATGCGACCAACTTTTGCTGGGTGTGATTGGCCATTAAAAGATTCCAATGATTATCAATCACCACAGCAGGATAAGGCTCATGGCA
>JAKSAW010000780.1 GCA_022361455.1 Pseudomonadales bacterium
ACCACTTCAAAAAAAATCAAGCGACATGTACTGAGCTAGGATTCGCCCTTGGCTATCAAGATTACAAACAATTTCACAGAGCATTTAAGGAATGGTTTGGTGTATCACCCGAGCAATACAGGGCTCAAATACTTAACGATTCCAATGATCATTAATTATTTCTCCCAGCAGAGAAATTGCACCCTCAAAATCATAGTTCTCGAGTCTTTGCGCCAACAAGCGCCCTTTTGCATCAACCCATGCCTGATCGGCATCATGCATGGATTCAAGCTTACTTAACTCCTCCACCCTTGTACTATTAGACATCGTATTATTACCAGCGATACCAGCGGTTAGATCACTTGAGATACCTTGCAAAACATCCACAAATGAATGTAGTTGCTGACGAGCTTCTTGTGATAACTGCTGATCGTTAAATTGATCCTGCAGTCGGTTTGATAATGAAGTTAAATCTTGAGAGGTTCCACCACCAACAAATGGATTGCCTGAAAATTCACCCACCCACCGGCTTATGGAGACAGAACTCTGACCCTCACCAAGCTCGCTGGTGAATTTTTGGTATGCATTGCCGATATCTTGATATAGCTTTTCTAAGGTTTGCTGCCAATCAAGTTCGGTCAGCTCATCAGCTTTTGCCACGTTAGTCACAAACCCGAGGGCTATTGCTACTACAAAACACCTTAAATTTGAAGAGTTCATAAGATCTTCCTTGATTAGAGCGTTCTAATTCTAATATTCAGTGTAAAGACTAACATATCGATCACCGAGTTAGGAGACCGACACATAAGCTTTAGCTTCGACTAACTCGACAACTGTTTTTTATACAATTATAAAAGCAACCCAATTGCCTCTAACCCTCAAGCATTAATAAAAATAAAACGCGCATAAAAAAAGGGAAGCTTGGCTTCCCTTTTTTTAAACATCAAGCATTGCTTGATCTACAGCCCCTTACCTCTTAATCGGCTTGCATGGCTTTCATAGATATCTTTGGGATCAGTGAAACCAGTCATACCAAACAATAAATTAGATGCATCTGTATGATTTAAGTTGTAATCATCGCGAAGAACCTTACCCCAATGTTGTGAGCAACGACCAACTAAACCATCTGTTTGTTCATTAGCAGTCGCCATTCCGATAAAAGTCATCGCATAATCAAGTGGATCCGCAACATTCGTTACGCCGCCAATACCACCCCATGAGTAATAACTAACGCCATTACTTGCTGTTTCTGGACCAGAGCCACAAGTGGAAGTAACACCACCAGCAGGATACTTCGCATTTAATTCAGCATTACCTTGAGTACTTAAGTCATAAGATGCTTGGAAAGCGTCCTGACTGAAAGACTCACCAGAAGAAAGAAAGTCAATCACTGCGCCTAAAGTACCTAATAGACCATCCATAAAATCGATGTAAGTACCATATAAAGGGTTATCTTGAGGCAATAGAGAATGAAGCATAAAGTCAGCAAAGTGTGAACCATAGTTAACCCCATGAACACTTGTCACAGACGCTACAATACCGGGCTTAACACCTGCTACATAGCGAGAAGTTAAACTACCCATACTGTGACCGATCAAATTTACTTTGCTTGCGCCGGAATGGGGTAATACATGACTTTCAATATATTTTAGAAGCTGCTCACCACGCACCTCAACACCATCCCAAGCAGATAGATTTGGCACATACACATTGGCATTACCATCTCTTAGAGTACTTGGCACTTGGTGAAAGTACTCAACAAAAAGCACCTTATCAAAACCCGAAAGGCCATGCACTAATACAATTGGGTACTTAGTGTTATATCGATTTTGTTCTTGCTTGACCTTACAAATTAGATCCCACCACGAACAGTTTTTAACACTAACGTAATCGTCATGTGATCCTGCGAGTGAATTGGAAGATAAAGAAAAGATTAAGGCTACTGCCGAGAATAAAGAAACTACTTTTTTATTAAATGTATTTTTTAGGAAGTTCTTAAAAGTCATTTGCCGACCCCATTCTAAATTACGAATATGATGCGGCAACACGTCTGGCGGATTTCGTCTAGGGAGGTACACTCTACCTCGAGAAGCGGCCTGACAATCCAATTGCAATAACTTGCTACATATAATCAACTGGATCCAAGGCTTTCCGTCCCGCGATTTCTCGCGGTTTGGCGTGTTGTCGTTACCAACAACCCTTTTGCAAGGTGTGCTAAGTTAAGAAAACGTTCCTACCCAAAGCACGAAAAAAACTATTAACCAGCTCACATTTCTTTTCAACGCTGCACTACAAATCATTACATTGATAGGCTTTTGTTAATTGGGTTATCTTGTTCTAAAAACGGAATATGAAACTCCATGAAAAGTTGCCTAAGTTTCTGATTTTTACTCTAAAGCTGATTTTCAAAGGGCAATCTCCATTTACTAAGAAAAGATCTGCTTGTAACAGACCCATTTAAGTAGCCCGAGAATTATAAGAATTTGTTATTAACTAGATTTTAGGCTGCCACTACGAACAAGTACTAAAACTAATGTTAGATATTCGTAATAAGAATATTGCTCGACAATTAACTGGATATGACATTAGAGAAAACAAGGTTTCTCATTGAAATGAACACACTTACCTCTAGCAGCCCTTGCAAGGTAAACAACAAAAATTATTCCTGTAAACGATAAAAACAAGAATGCTGATAACAAATGGATAGAAGTATAAATCGTGTAAACAAAAAGGCTGGGACAACCACCTAAGGTTACCCCAGCAACTTAGCTAGCGCTTTTATCTTCGGCTGAGCCAATAAGCTTTGGCGTTAAACGCACCAAGTCATTCATCACACCATCAAGACCTCCGTAAACGGTGATCTCGCCGATACGATCACTGACCTTTTCAAGGGCTTCTAGCTCTTTCAGCCGCATCAGCACTGGATTGTTTTCCATCATCTTAGCGGTGTTATGCAAAGATCGCATCGCTTGAGTCTCTTCACGACGCTTAATCAAGTTGGCCTCAGCAGCTTTTTGCGCTTCCACCACCTGATTCAGGATCATTTTCATTTCACCCGGCAGGATAATATCTTTAACACCAACACTGCTTAACGCAACACCAAACTCGGCCAAACGCTCGCGAACTCGAGCGGTGATATTGGCATTCAACGCGTCTTTATCCGCTAACAACTCGTCTAAAGACTGGGCGCCAACAGCTTCCCTTAGAGCTAGCTGCAACTCACGATATACAAAGTTTGCGTAATCGCTCACTTGAAACATCACCTTAGCAGGATCCGTTAAGCGGTATGCTGCAGTTAAGTTCAGACGTAGGCTAACACGGTCTTTTGTTAATATCTCTTGGCCACTTACCTCTGTAGTCTGCAATCGCATATCCAAAAGTTTAACTTCGACTTTACGTTGAACCTTCCAGAAACCATATTGCCCAGCAGGTAGCATGCGCTCAAACTTACCATTCACCAACAGCATTCCGATATGTTCGTCCGGCACTTCAGAGTAATGAATTAAACTTGCAGCCACACGACTTAGAGCAGGAGTTAATCCTCGCCCCAACAAACCCAATAGTTTGTCATCAATGGATGAATTACTGCATACATCAAAAAGATCAACACGAATAGTGTCGAGCCCCTTCCAATATGCCTTAACGCTACCTGGTGGCAGCAAATCCATAAGAATGCCATCACGATAAACCAATCCCACTTGATTATCGGCCACCTCATAACCCTCTAAGTAAGATGACAACACTTTAGGGTACTGCTTCAGCAAAAACTTAGCATTCTTATTATCAAATTCAATATCGGTAGTCTCATAAGTTTCCAATAGCCGAGGCCCATTCATCCGTGATACACGGTGACGGCCAGGCTCCAGAACTTGTTCCAAACGATTTCGGCGATATACCAACACCAACTGGTTATCACCCACATTTAAAGTCTTCCACATTAACATGTTACTACTCCCAAATATTTTCAATGCTGAAAATTAGCGAGGCTTCTCTCATTCATAGGCGGCAATGAATTTGCCATCATGAGGTAAATTAAAAAGCGGTAAATGCAAATATTATCGACATCCTGTCGAACACACTGCTTTGATTAGCAACACTGATCATTGCAATCAGCTATACGCCACTAACTAGCAAGCGACCTCCCTGGCCTCAATAGTTGTATCTACGTATTTAATTCACGCCATTTTGGAACCCATCCATAGCGGCATAAAAATTGAGGCAGAAGCCTCTGGTTTTATCGAGATAATTTCTCGGAGGATTCGAACCTCTAGGCGTTAGCCCTTTCCAGTTAAGCCAGTTGAAAGCTGGCAACCATTTTCCAGATGGTTGGTACTTTGATGGGATTTGAACCCACTACCTACAGATTATGAGTCTGTTGCTCTACCCAAATGAGCTACAAAGTTGGGCGTTCAAGCCACGAAATTTGCTGATACACAATATCGTTAGTAACGCTTGCGCCAGATTGATTTATAGAATCAATACCGCTAGCAAAATACATGATCGCTTAAACTCTGTGAGGAAATCCGCTTCGCACATTTCCAAATTCTTTAAAGTGGCGTTTAGCCCGAATCCATTCAAGCTAAACGCGATACCTTCCGTGGTGTTTTACCTTCCTTCGATGACAATCAGCACGACGCTTTAATCGCGATATTTGTCACCCTTTTACGCAAACAACTTGCTTCAACGTATAGACAACTTCCACAAGATCCTTTTGCGCTTCCATAACCTCGTCAATGGGCTTGTAAGCCGCTGGCGTTTCATCAATGACTGCCGCATCCTTTCGGCATTCCACACCTTCCGTTGCTTTGACGTGCTCTTCCAAACTCACCATTTTCTTAGCCTGAGTTCGTGACATCACACGACCAGCGCCATGACTACAACTAC
>JAKSAW010000115.1 GCA_022361455.1 Pseudomonadales bacterium
CCCATGGTGGACTTGGCCAGTAGCAGGTGTAAAACGGCTTCTCCGAGCCAAACCTGGGGAGCACTCCTTTCGAATATTGTTTGAGAACAGCGCACATGCGTGAAGTAGCGCGCTGGGCACCATCGCGGTGCACTTTGTCAAGTTTCCTTGGACCTGATACGTGATTGCGGACGTATCCCGCACCACATCGGGGCGTGGGCCGGCGCATTTACGCGCCTTCACGCTTTCCTCTCGCTCTGCATGGTTTCTCCTCCATGACATCGCAATGAACATGAAGACTACCATTACTATCAACATTCCAGCATTTCTCACAGCACGACACGCAGACCAGCTCCTGGCTGCACAGAGGTTACACGTCAGACCTCGTGGAGACACGGCTGCATCATGCGACGTGCAGCGACCATGACTCTCACTCCCAGAACTCTCGCCAAACGCTCCGAAACCATGACCGGCAACACGCGGCGGCAGCACGTCCTCCGAGTCAGAAAAGTCGTTCGCGGGGGCCGCGTTACCCAGACTATGACCGCCATCGCACGAGACAAGACCGCCGAGGGGCTCGCCGGCGCAATCGTCGGCGCAGGTCGGGCGCTGTCCCTCGGTTCCCCAAATCGCCGCGTTCCCCCGACTATCTTTCACACGCATTACGAGGAAATCGTTCGCCGCCGCGTCACTCGCCGCTCGGGACAGCCGACCACCCTTTCGGGGCGATCTGCCACAATCATCACTCTGTTTTGCCCTGGAAGTTGCGCCTGCCGCCCGAGTCGAAGTAAGCGCATGCGGAATGCCCGTCATGGGCGCGCGCCGCGATTTCAGTAAGCCATGATCAACTACGGGATCTCGCGGCACCACCGTGCAGGCATGGACCATCAACTCTTTGTTGAGACGTGCAGCGCGACGTTCGCGGCTCAACGCGATGCACGCAAGCACGTCGTGTAGCATATACTCTTCCTCACTATCCCCGCCGGACGGGGCCTTAGCCTGATCCGGCGCTAAAACATCCACGGAAACGTTCGGACCGCCAAGCCCCTCCTTTGACCTGTCGGACCGCCGAGACTCGCGGGGTGCGCCCC
>JAKSAW010000626.1 GCA_022361455.1 Pseudomonadales bacterium
AGCGATACTATCTTCAGTGTAGCCCATCGACCGGAGCAGCTGACGCATCAGACAGAGATGCCCTTGCTCATCGGTGCCAGCACCATACTCCTCGTACAGATTCTGAACGATCGCTCGCCGAATGTTTTCGTCTCGTGTCTTCGCGAGGACGTGGATCAGGCAATCGTGGAAGGTCTCACAAAAGACATAGAGCACCTCGGAGAAGCGCTTGATCTGTTCGATGCCAACAACGTCATCAGCGAAAAGGGCTTCGAGGTACGGGTGTGTGTGTAGCGGATGCCGTTCGCTCCAAGCATCCAGGACGGCGTGGAACTCGTTTCGACTTCGGACCTTTAGCAGCTTGGGCGTTGCCATTTGACTGACCTCCCGACCATGTTCCGGTCTGTTCCCCCGCCGGCTGTTCTTCCGATAGTGTGAATTTTCCTCCAATAGTGTCGGCGCGTCAAGGCTGTTCCGCACATGCTGTAACTGGTTGAAAGACCGAATGATTCGTCCGTTTCCGGAACTTACCCACGCGGAAACAGCGCACGGCCCGCGAGCTTGCCAGTTCACCTGCCTTGACAATCGACCTGACCCGCAACACCGACCGCTTGGCCCCGACTCTGCTCCACCCGCGCGACGGTAGCCTCGTCAACTCCGACGAGCTGAGCGACCTGCCGTCTGGAGAGCCCCTGGCCCTCTCTAGCCTCTCTCGGGCGCGCGCCGAGGGTCCAGCAGGGGTCGTACGGACAGAAACCCACGCCCACACAAGAGACCGAGTAGACGCATGTCCGCTTGGGTTGCCAATCAGAATGGACGGGTTAGGTACGCCGATCTGGCGGCCAGGCTGCAAATTCGCACTGTCTCCCGGCGACTAGCCAGTCACAGCGACCGCGCGTACGCACGTACGTCGATCATCGGCACCGTAGCCTGTTCTTGAAGACGCGCGATGAGCTCGAACAGTAAAACGCTCGTAGCTTTCTCGTGATCGTCCAGCACGTATCTTCCGTCATTCTGGATTGCGAAGGTTCCGTGAGCAGAGATGCATCCAAGATCAAGACGGCCTTCGGCAGCGCCCGTGAGCGCGCGTAGTAGAGGTTCCCCGAGCGCAGGCTTCCACTCGCTTTCGAGCGACAGCACCCCGCCGATGATGGGTCGCGGCGGCTTAGCGGGATATGTCCCGCCAGCGTGCGGAATGGGAAGGCTGGTACGATGGAGACACCGAACGCTAGCGACCTTCTTTCGAGCGTAGTCGACGAGCGTCGCGTCTATCGTTTGTTTCGCTTCGAACACAGCATAGACGCTCTCAGCTGGAACTACAGGGCGGTCTTCATAATTCCAGATGAATGGCGTGTAATGGCGGTCAAAGACGATGACATCGATTTGCTCGCTGAAATCGCCATTACTGTCAACGACGAACCCGTCCGAGACTTGGTATCGTTTCGGCAGATACGTCTCGAGAAGGTCGACCCAGATAGACTCGCTCGCGTCTCCCTTCGAGCCTGGATGACCAACCGTCGTTCTAACTCTCTCAAGCCGTACCTGGATGTCCGAATGCAGCTGCGTCAGCAC
>JAKSAW010000321.1 GCA_022361455.1 Pseudomonadales bacterium
CATGGCGATCGCACCCTTACGAAAAATCACCCTGCTGGGATTAGCAGAAGAGCGCGAGCTTTGGTTAGAGCCACTGCAATCGCTTGGTGTGATGCATGTGGAAGAAAATTTACCGATAAATCATGTGCAAGATCCCAATATCGCAATGCCTGAAAAAGCACAGGAAGCATTACGGTATCTGCTTGAGTGCCGTCAAAAAATTAAGCCCTGGTCATTTGATGATGTCAGCGATATTAGTTATGTGATTGAAGAAGTACTGGAAAACAAGCAGAAGCGACGCCAGCTTCATGATCTTCGCGATGATTACTTGCAGTTTATCGAAGTGCGCGAGGAGTGGGGAGATTTTAAGTTTCCCTCGGTAGAAGAGTTGGGGGGCTTCTATTTATGGTTTTACATCATTCCCCAAAACCAGCTATCAAAACTTGAAGACTGTAGTTATCCCTGGCAAGTGGTTGCTGAGAAACAAGGCCGCTGTTATGTGATTGTGCTCTGTGAGCATGAACCAACAAAAATGGAAGTTCCTTTTAAGCGTGTGCGCTCAGGCTACAAATCGCTGTCGCAACTGCGCAAGGAGCTAAATCAAGTAGAGAAAGATTTAGATCAATTGCAGGTGGAGCGCTTATCTCTTACTCGATGGATTGATTGTTTAGGTCATCATCTAAACGCCATAGTAGACGATGCCGAGTTAAGTAAAACGAAGTGTCAAGTCACCATTGAAAATGGCTTGTGCTATATCGTAGGTTGGGTGCCAGAAAACTTGGTACCCTTGCTTCATGATTTTTCTAAACAGTATTCCCTGACTTATTTCGATGAACCTGTGCCTGAAACTGCCGAGCCACCAACGTTGTTGCAAACACATCCTGTTGTGAGTGGCGCCAAGCAGGCGGTTGAGTTTTTTCAAACGCCGGCCTATCGAACTTGGGATCCATCCTTGGTGGTGTTTGTATCATTTAATTTATTCTTTGCAATGATTTTGTCTGATGCCGGGTATGCCTGTCTTTGTGCTGCCTTAACATTTTTATACCGTAAAAAACTACGGGATAAATCGTTGGGTGTTTATCGCTTAATTCAGAGCCTAACAGGCTCTGCCTTGGTGTGGGGTGTAATGGTGGGCTCTTACTTTGGGTTTTCACCAAGTCCCAATGGCATCTTAGAGGTGCTCAAAGTGGTGGATTTAAACGACTTCGATGCCATGATTCAGCTGTCGATGGGGGTCGGGGTTTTACATCTGGTGATTGCTAATCTGAGTTCCGGATATGCACGTAAAAATCGCTGGAGGGCTTTGGGTGATTTTGGCTGGGCTATTGCGTTTGTATCGGGATTTACGTGGTTTATATGGGATATGGGTAGAATCGGTTTAACAATCGGTTTGCTATTAGTGTTTTTGTTCTCCAGCGAACGCAGTTCGGATACTGCTAAAAATATTATGTGGCGTATCTTGGATGGACTAAAAGCACTCACTGGTTTTAGCAAGGGTTTTGGTGACGTTCTGAGTTATATGCGTTTGTTTGCTTTGGGCTTATCCAGTGCACAGCTTGCCATTACCTTTAATGGTATTGCTGCGGATGTCCGTGCAGAAGTTCCCGGTATCGGTGTGTTGCTTGGCTTTTTAATTCTATTGTTGGGTCACTTGCTAAATTTCGCCTTGGGTATCATGGGCGGAGTGATCCATGGCTTACGACTTAATTTAATCGAGTTTTTAAACTGGGGCGTTAAGTCAGAAGGGTATCCATTTAAACCGTTTGCAAAACAGGAGGACAATCGGTGGAAACAGTAATATTAATGTTAGGGTGGGTTGGCGTGTTTGCACCTGTAGCCTTGGGTGTTATTGGTAGCACCATTGGCTGTTCAAGGGCGGGTATGTCGGCTTGCGGGGCTATGCTCGATACCGAAAGTGGTTATGGAAAGTTTGTTGGTATATCTGCAATGCCTTCCACTCAAGCCGTGCTGGGTATCGTGGTTATGTTTACCCTTAATCGAGAAATTAACACTCTGAATGCGCCGGGTATATTTGGCGTCGGAATCTTAACCGGTATTGCGTTAATGTTGAGTGCTATTCATCAAGGTAATTCGGTTGCTTCGGCTATCAACGCTTCTAAGAACAAGCCGGAGATTTTTGGCTTGTCCATTGCTCCTGCAGCTATTGTAGAGGGCTTTGCGGTATTTGTATTTGTATTTGCTTTAGTTGTTAGTGGTGCTATCCCGCAGTAAAAGGTGGTTTCGATATGCCAGAGAATAATTCACAAGGAGATGATCAAGGCATGAAGTCCTCAGGGGTTCAGTCTTTAATCGATCGTTTGCAGCAGGAAGGCGTTGCTGCAGGCAGAGAGCAGGGCGAGCGAATCGTCACGGATGCTGAAAAAAGAGCTGCATGGCTTATTCAGCAGGCCAAAGAAGAAGCAGAACAGATTGTTAGCAAGGCAAATGCCGAATCTGAATTTATCAAACAAGCAGGTCAAGAAGCTTTGCAAATGGCGGTTCGCGATAGCCAGCTATTTCTCAAGAACCATTTAATGAATACGTTTGCAGCTCAATTAAACTCGATGGTGAGTCAGGCATTGTCAAATTCAGATTTGCTCGAAAAAATGATTTTGGAAATTGCACATCAAGCACGGCCACAAGATCAGTCCGTGAAAATTCTTATGGGTGAAATGCAACCTCATTCTAAAGACGAAAAACTGAATGAAGAAGTTTCTGCAGCCTTGATTCAATTTGTATCTGAGCATGGGGCTCAGTTGTTGGAAAAGGGGGTTGAAATTGAAGTGCTTGGTGATCCTCAAGCGAGCTTAAGATTGCAGTTGAAGGAGCAAAATGCTGAGGTGGTTCTAAATGATCGCACGGTATCTGCACTTATTCTGCAACATATACAACCAAGATTTAAAACCTTGTTAGAAGGGTTGATGAGTTAATGAATTCCGATCAGTACATTACTTTAATGTCTGCTTTGCCTTCTTTAGGGAAAACATATCATGTGGATATTCCCCCTATTTCCAGATTCCAGCTGGAGAAAAGGCTTAATCTGTTAACAGAGGAGCATCAAGCGCTATTAAGTGACATAGAGAGTGTCTTACATTGGGATCACCTCAATAGCCACTATGATGATAGCGAACTGATTCAAAGTGCTACGTTAGTATTAGAACAATTAACCCACAAGCATTATGACACCTTACGGGAAATGATTCTTTGGCGTTTGAATTTGCGAACAATACTAGCGGGATTGCGATATCGACAACGGGGCGATGAGCTAAATCATCAACAGAGTCATTGGGGTGTTGGTGATATGGAAGCTCATATAGAAACCTATTGGCAGCATCCTTATTTTAACCTCCAGAGCCGCTTTCATTGGATCGCCTCGGTGCAGGAGTCGCTGCAAAAGAATGACACGATGCAAGTGGAGCGGATTTTGTTTGATGTGACTTGGCAGTACCTACAAAGATGTAGCTCGCAGCATTACTTTGATTTTACCGCAGTGGTGACTTACGTGTTGCGTTGGAATTTAGTCTCGAGATGGTCTTCCTATGATGCTGATAAAGGTGTCGAACATTTTCAATCCTTGATGGCCTTTGCATTAGGTGAATACCAACAGCTATCCATGGGGATAGTCGTTGATCAGAATGGGGATTCAAAATGAACAGCGAAGTATTGAATCAATTAGGTGATGCTTCAGTTATTGGTGTGCAAGATAATATTGTCACTATCGAGCTTAACCAAGAATCTAGTTCTGCGATCATGCGTAATGAAGTTGTTTATATTTGTCCGAGAGCTGAATCAAAAAGAATTCTTGATAGTGAGAGTAGTAGCCATCCTGTAAATAAATTGCAGGAAAAGCTTAAAGCCGAAGTGTTGCGGGTAAAAGGGAGGTCTGCGGATGTTCAAGTTTATGAGGACACCCGCAGCGTTGCTATTGGCGATCCGGTTTTATTAACCGGTGAATTACTATCAGTAGACTTAGGTCCCGGATTGTTGGGGCAAATATATGATGGCTTGCAAAAC
This sequence comes from Pseudomonadales bacterium, assembly GCA_022361455.1. Lineage (GTDB taxonomy): Bacteria > Pseudomonadota > Gammaproteobacteria > Pseudomonadales > Ketobacteraceae. The sequence goes on from JAKSAW010000321.1 coordinate 3,994, forward strand.
CCGCTGGAACGCTTAGCTATTGAAGGCGGACGATTTCTGCATCGTGGAGTTGAAGTGCCAGCCTTAGATCAAGCTAATAGCTGGGGGTTTAATGCCGTAGCGCGGGTGGGTCAACAATTATCCGCAGGTGATGTTTTGGGTACCGTACAAGAAGGTCGGTTTACGCACAAAATCATGGTGCCACAAACGGCGGTGGGTAAGGTGGAGGTGCTATGGATACAAGAAGGAAGTTTTCCGGTAGATACTGTCGTCGCGAAGGTGAAAGATCAAACTGGTGAAGAAATCCCGCTTACCATGATACAACGATGGCCAGTGCGAGTTCCTTTTGCACAAAACTTACTTGCTAACGGTTCAGTGCGGCGCGAATATCCTAGCGAGCCATTAATTACTTCTTTACGACTAATTGATACGTTTTTTCCCATTGCTCATGGTGGCACCGCTTGTATTCCTGGTCCCTTCGGTGCAGGTAAAACCGTTCTGCAGCATTTAATTTCGCGCTATTCCGATGTGGATATCGTTATCGTGGTTGCTTGTGGTGAGCGTGCAGGTGAAGTGGTGGAAACAATTACTGAGTTTCCTAAATTACCTGATCCAAAAGGTGGCACTTTAATGGATCGTACGGTGATTATTTGTAATACCTCTTCCATGCCGGTAGCGGCTCGTGAAGCATCCTTATATACCGGTGTTACTTTGGGTGAATATTATCGGCAGATGGGATTAAAAGTTTTATTGTTAGCGGATTCAACATCCCGTTGGGCGCAGGCTATGCGGGAACGTTCAGGTCGATTAGAAGAAATACCAGGTGAAGAGGCGTTCCCTGCTTATTTAGAATCTTCTATTAAAAATCTTTACGAACGTGCAGGTGTTATTAAAAGTTCAAAGGATGAAGGTTCGCTAACAATGATTGGTACAGTATCGCCTGCGGGCGGTAATTTTGAGGAGCCGGTTACTCAAGCAACACTCAATACCGTTAAAGCATTTTTAGGTTTATCCGCTGAGCGTGCTTACAAACGTTTTTATCCTGCTATCGATCCGTTGATGAGTTGGTCCCGTTATCGCGAACAGTTAATGGATTGGTATAACAATAATTTAGGCAGTCATTGGGTTGAACAAGTGACTGAGTTGGGTCAGCTGCTTAATGATGGTGAAAATGTTTACCGTATGATGCAAGTGACTGGTGAGGAAGGCGTATCTTTAGCTGATTATTTAACTTATCAGAAGGCGCTGTTTGTGGATATGGTTTATCTGCAGCAGGATGCTTTTGATAGTGTTGATGTGTCTACACCTTTGTCACGACAAAAGGCCTGCTTTCATTTAATTATTGAAATTCTTAATGCTGACAAAAATTTTGAAAGCAAAGCTGATGTGCGAGCTTCTTTTACTCGTATGACTCAGTTGTTTAGAAATTTAAACTACAG
>JAKSAW010000068.1 GCA_022361455.1 Pseudomonadales bacterium
AAAAGCTGGACATCTGGAATGGCAATTCACCTTTAGAACCGAGCTCAAAGAAGTTCTTTAGCAAGCCTGGTTCGGTGGGTGGATTGTCCCATCTCACTTTAGGGTCCGTGTATTCCCCTGCAGAGTAGACGAGTTGATAATTTGTCGCATAGCAGATAGCTTCAGGGAAATGGATCATTAAAGTATCAATTTCTTCGATGAAATGTGGATCCCAAGTGTCATCAGCATCAATAAATGCAACAACTTCCTCGGTTGCAGCGCGAATACCATTATTTCTTGCCGCAGACACACCTTGGTTGGGTTGCTGTACTAATTTGATCTTGTCGCCATAGGCTTCCATGGCGACAGTTACGCTGTTATCCGTAGAACCATCAGCAACCAGTATCACTTCCGTAGGTGCTAATGTTTGTTCTAGGATACTTTGCAAAGTCCTAAGGATATGCGCCTCTTTGTTATACAAAGGAATGACGACAGATATCTTTGATACTGATGCTTTCATTTGCCTTACTCCAATTATTCATAGAAAGATGATAAGCGTTTAATGGGCTCATGCGAGGTTCATCAAAACCCCGTTCCAAGCCCCTTGTAATTCGGGTGATTAAATCGGTGGCATTCAAATCATTCATGGGTAAATACAATGCTTTAGACATGCCGATTTGTTCACACCAGCCTAGACATTTAGGGTGATAGTTCAGAGAAAATACTGGCGTGTCTGTTAGAAAACCGAACACCGATGCATGCAGCCGCATGCTGATAATGATTTGTTTCGAAGCCAACTCGCGCATGACATTAAATGGGTTTGAATCATAAGCCACGAAGCGATGAGGTACATCACCCAGCAAAGCCGAAACTTCTTGATGCACAACGCGATCGCCGTAAATGGCATGGCCATTAAAGTCAACGAAACTAATCGATTGGTTGGTTAGTTGATGAAGCGTTGCCAGCGCATTGGCTATTTCACGATAACGCGTTTGCTCTGCGGAAGAGTCGCCTTTTAAACGTTCCACAGGACATAAACAAACGGCAATACCTTCGCGATTCGACGTGTGTTTGGGCACGTTTTTTAAAAGGCTAGGCGCCAAGTCGAAAGTTAATTCTACGTTTGCCCATGGTGCAATAGTGTGAGCGATATCAAGGCTAGACTCATCACGCACACCAACGAAATCACAGCTATTAAGAAAATGTGCGCAAGACTTCTCAGCTTTAGTATTTTTGAAAGGGCCAATGCCTACGCCAAGCGCATAGTTGTTTGAGCGACCAGTGAGCGTTAATAAATCGCGTTTTAGATCGATGTCTCTTTGATTTTGCAATACCGAACCACCACCAAAGATAACATTGTTTGTTGTCGCTGCTGCCCAATACTGCTGTAAGCGGTTTTGCGCCATGAAGCGTTGCGGTTCCGAAAGCATCGGTTTGTACTCACCGATATTGGGAATGTTCACCGTGGTCGGGGTATTAACAACGAATGCATCGCTTCCGAGGTAATGCTTTGCACCCATTGCTGTGGCAGCGAGTAGTGCATCATCACCTGAATTTTGCATCCCGTAATAACCTACTAGATAGGTTTTATTCATGGGAGTTCTCCAAGTCTTTTGTAGGATTTAAAGTGATACCCACCCAAATTAATGCAGGCCAAAGAAGGTAGGCTAGAATTTCAATATTTTCGAAAAAGCTGTAGCAAGTAATGACAAAGAGGATGAGTAAACTCGCCCATTTCTTTTCGCATTTACCAGCAAATAACATTAAGTAGAAGAAGGTGAAAAACATTGGGATAGCGAAGGACACTAAGCCCACAATACCTTTAACAAAGAGCAGACCGTACCAGCTATGGTGACTGCCGATTGGCATAAATTCGACGATCTTAGGGCCCGGCTCAACAATACCGTGACCCCATATTGGCGCTTCACTTTCCCAGCGTTGCAATGCAATAGTGGCTAGATCGTTTCTGACGCGTGTTGAATCTGGGCGAGCATCTTTAATCTGCTGGTGAATATCTAAAACATGTTCGATGACTGGTTGGCCCAACATTATGACCATGCTTAAGCCGGTGCCGAGTACCAATAGTGCAGCGGGAAGGCTAATGCGATTGTAAACATAAAGAGCCGGGATAATGGCTAAAAACACTGCCCATCCAGCGCGTGATTGGCACAACAAACACATAACAACAGCACCCGAAATACCGGCGCGTCGCCAGAATTTATCTTTTTCTTGGCTGCATATAACCAGGTATAGGCAACTAACAAGGCCAGCAGCGGGTGCCCAGGGAGCAAAGAATGGCCAGCGGGGTTTACCCGTTTCAGGATTCATACCGAACAAGTTAACTTCGAAGGTGCTGATAGGTCCGCCAATTGCCTTAAGCGGAGATAGATAGAGAGGACCGTCTAAACCAACAACCACGCCCGCAATACTAACCGGAACAAACAGCAACGTTTGCGACGCTAAAATGCAACATGCGCGGCTAATGGTGGCAGTCTTAATAGGTAGCATTGCCCCTAAGAATAAGAACAGCGCCAGCAACGCCCAGCCCTTTGCCCAACCAATACTGGATTTAATGGTTTGACCCGTGCCTAAGCGGAACTCAGCATGAGCGACAAGCAATGCCACCAGCATCATGCCCATACCGAAAATCCAAATAAATAGAGTGATCGGCAGGGCGGAGAGTGTGACGCTTCTACCTTCAACGTAGCTGCGCAACACGAAAATAAATAAAACCATCCAACCCACAACTGAGCCGAAAACATAGAGGGTTCCAGTAAGGTAGAACAGATAAGTCAGGGCGATACCGGCCGATATTATCTGTATCTCTGTGGATGGTTTTGCTTGCATTGCTTGCTTGTCTCCGCAACGAATAAATGAATTATCGTTAAGGATTGCAGGCTCTATGCCAGCTTTGATTC
>JAKSAW010000783.1 GCA_022361455.1 Pseudomonadales bacterium
TAGCCTAAGCTATTGATCATACGCGTAAATAATGGACTAGCCTCTTCATCGCAGACGAAAAACGCCACAATTGAGATCGAATATAATCTCCGTACAAGCGGTATAAATCAGCGGTTTCAACGAAGAGGAGTGTATTTGTCTTCCATAGAAAGGAACCGATTTTATGACGCGACTTGATACAGCTGATTTTGTTAAAGAAACGTTAAACACAATTCGGGCTAAACGATACGTCATTTCGCACATCGCGCTGTTTATAGTACTAATCATCGTCACTGGTATTATTTATTACCCGGCCAAAAATGGTCCGCTTATTCTAGATGACCACAGCAGTATTCATGGCAATACCGAGATAAAGGTCTTTCCAGGGGGTACAAAAACATTTGTTGATGCCGCTTACTCGATGAATAATTTGCTTCACTCCGACAGTCTAATTCCCAAGCGCCCTATCAGCTATGTAAGTTTTGCTCTTAATTTTTACTTTGCTGATGACATCGTGTCAGCATTCAAGCTAACCAATATTATATTGCATATAATAGCAGGCATATTTGTATTTTTACTGTCGACAAAAATATTAACGCTCGCAAAACTTAACTTGCCCAAACCTTACTTAACCGGATTGGCATTCCTCATAACGTTCGTTTGGTTATCTCATCCCCTATTTGTTTCGACTGTATTGTACGTCACTCAAAGGATGACGATTTTGAGTGCATTGTTTACTTTTCTTGCTGTTTATTCGTTTATTCTTTATCGACAGGAATTTCAGGAGAAAGACTGTGGATTAATGCGACCAGCAATGGTATTGGGTATCTGCACCATGGTTGCCTACTTTTCTAAAGAAACGGGCGCACTTATTCCCTTTTTATGTTTGATAGTGGAGGTAGTTTTTTTCCGATTTAGCTTTCATAAAACGACAACTCAACTTAAAAAAACAGTCTACATTGCGTTGTTGGTGATTCCCAGTGTTTTCATTCTGAGCTATCTCGCTCACGCCTATTATTATCACTTCGATCCAGTTACGCGCTATTTTACTACCTACGAAAGGTTGTTAACCGAGCTAAGAGTACTTTGGCAATATATAAGTTTTTTGCTTCTGATTGATCCACAAGGGATTCATTTTTGGCACGACGATATCCAACTATCGAAATCATTATTCGATCCTATCACTACATTCTCCTCCCTCGTTGCATGGCTGTTTGTTTTAGCCATGACGATTTATTGTTTGGTTAAAAATAAACTGCCGCTGCTAACTTTTTGTTGTCTTTGGTTTTTAGTGGGGCATCTGCTTGAGTCTACAACCCTCAATCTTGAAATTGCCTTTGAGCATAGAAATTATGCGCCGGGTTACGGCATCATTCTCCTTGGCTTGATCACCGTATTTTCGTTGCTAAGACTTTTACTTGGCAGTAGCCCTCTTGCGCTTTGTATTGCTTCTATGATCGCTCTAATCACTCCAGTTATTGCCACAGATTATGCAAGAGCTTGGCGGGATGCGAGAGCATTGGCTTTGGAAAACTACTCACGCGCGCCCAATTCCCCCAGGGCAATAGCTCACATGATTCCTTTTGAAGAGGACAAAAAAGAATCGGCAAGACTAAAGAAAAAAATCAGGGAACTCTTACCTCTCGAACCGGCACACAGTCTCTCCGATATAGCATCTTTGTGCCAGCAATCAATAGAAGTACCAACGGCAATGATCGACCAGGCATTAGAAAAACTAAAAGTAGGAGTTCCCACAATAGCTACTTCGGTTACGTTTCGATCAGTGATAAGCGAATGCGACAAGGCAGAATATGATCAGGTGTTATTACCGGTTTACAAAGCAGTAAGTGCAAGCCGTTACTCAGTATTGGCTGCGAATGGGATTCTTATGATGGCTCATGTACAACGACGTATGGGCAATGAAACGGGCTATTGGGAATTATTTGAGCGGGCAAAAAGTACTGCAATGACCTTTGATATCAAGGATGAACTACAAAAAAATAGCACGCGAGTTAATGAGAGCGAATAATCGATTTGTATGGGCCTCGGTCTATTTGGCGTCATTTAATAACACAAACAAAGTAGAAAACATGAAGCTAAACCCACAAGTGAGTATGCTGTGGGATAATAGAACCGGAAATAATACCGATCATACTGACGGTTTTGCCTTGTCGGCCCAAAGTGAAGTCCAATTCATGGAGCCAGAATCGCAACATGAAATCAGAGAGCTTCTGCTAGAACGAAACGAATCTTTAGGCCCGCTGCTCAGTCATAAAGATTCTACGATTATTGCTGTGAATATCGATAACTACCATCTTGTGCTCGGTTATACGGAAAGTTACTTTTACCAACCATCGCCAGCCTAAAAAACGTTTTATATGAAGTAATGACGCAAACTATCGGCACAAATCAAATGTCCCACCAGTATTTTTTCGCAGATCACCATACTCTGCCACTTCCCGCAAACCATCGCTTCCCGGCAGAAAAATATATGTTAACTCGCGAAGGTCTCATGGAGATCTTTTCATTAACGAGTGATTCATTTATTCCAAGCCCTCTCGCTACCAAAGAAGAATTATTAACAACTCATTGCCCAATTTACGTAGATCACGTATTTAATGGCACGCTAGATGACCGAGCCCAAAAGCGAATTGGTTTTCCCTGGTCAAAAGAGCTGGTAAAACGTGTTAGAGCGTCGACAGGAGGGACACTAGCAGCAGCGAGAGTTGCTCTAGAAACTGGATACGGAGCACAACTAGCAGGTGGAACTCACCATGCACATTATGATTTTGGCTCCGGATATTGTGTTTTCAATGATTTCGCAGTTGCTATCAACGTCCTGAGAGCAGAACAAAAAATCAAACGCGCTGCGATTATCGATTTGGATGTTCACCAAGGCGACGGAAATGCAGCATTATTAGCAGATAACCCCGATGTATTAGTATTTAGTATGCATGGCGCTAAGAACTTTCCAAGTCGAAAGCACCCTTCTGATATCGATATTGAGTTGGCTGATGGCTGTGACGATAATGGCTATTTATCGCAACTCGCTCTTGTGCTTCCTCATATTGAACAATTTATGCCAGAGATAATTTTTTACCAAGCAGGTGTAGATGTTCTCGCGACAGATCGATTAGGTCGCCTTGCGCTGACAACAAAAGGATTAGCGCAACGGGATCATCAGGTGTTTTCCATGGCACAAAGGATGAGGGTTCCGATTGTTCAAGTCTTAGGTGGGGGGTATGGCGAGCCACTCAGTACAACTATCGAAGGCTATTTAACAACCTTCCAGGTTGCTCGCCAGTATTACCCTACTCCCTATTAAAGTTAATCCCGATTATTCAAAATCTGCGCTAACAATGAATTCACCAAACGCTTTACACCAGATAGTGACAGATTTGAATTCCGTATCAGCAGGAATCTTGTAGTAGCTCGCTCCAGAACCTTTAATCAATCGCCCTAGCTCAATCTGACGGGATTTATCAAAACGATCCTCGTGATCAACATTGCTGTCTTGTGACACATAGACATGATAATCAGGTCCAGGTGTTGATGAAAAATCCGAGCCTAACTGCAGAAAACGTCCTTCGTCAGTTTCCACGATCGTTACAGTGCCAGACCCGTTGTGTAAGGTATCCTGACCGCGGTCATCTTCTCGAAACTGCGCTCGAGCAATTTCAGTTCCCTCTATGATTTGATCATCCATAAAACGCGATTGCAGGTCATCGATGTGGCCACCAACCACGGTTTTTAAACTGTCGAATACGCCAGCCTGGGCGGTATAAGGTACCAAACTCGCGACTAAAACAAGCATATATCTTCGCATAATATCTTTGTGATCCATTGTGTTTTGAGAAGCTTAAGCATTAGGGCAAATTAGCCCGGTTTGGCTCATTTGAGTCGCTTATGCCCCATGAGTTCAATTTATCTAGGACATTATTTCAGCAAAATCGATTTTTTAAGCAAAATCAGGCTCTTGAATGTAACTCAGCTCTACTGCGCGATACTCGGGCTGGTTGATGCGGTTGCGAGCGTTCTTGAGCGTGTAATAAGGTGTATCAGAAAGCAGTTTATTGGTAACTGCTGAAGCTCCCCACATTTCTAACAACTTGATACCTGGTTCTACGTGACACTGATAAGTGATTTCAATACCACCTTGATCCAAGGGTTTGGCGACGACATGTCCGGTAAGATTTTCCATCATCCCGTGACGCGAGCGCGATAATTCGGCGTGGTCAGATATGAAGTCCATACTGTAAGTCACTGAAAAATCGTCTGGATTTTGAATAACGGCGTTCTTAACGATCAGCTCACGCTTTCCCAACGGCATGAAATCGAAGCGCATATAGGCTATTCGCTCATTGTCTGAAAGCTTCTCTACAACACGAACCTCTTCAGTCTTGTGCATCCATGAGGCCATTTTCGGCGCATCCCAGAGTAATGCAGCGAATGACGAAAGGCTGGCATCTACTGTCACAATGCCGCGAAACTCTTTAAATTCACTGCCTTGTAAATCGCGCTTATAAACCCTAATTCCGTTTTTCCTAGATATTTGCTTCCATTCAGATGTCATTTGAGTTCCTTAAATTATTGTGACGTTCCCTGGTTTTAATTTGATCATAGTGATATGGTTAGCCAAAAAAAACAATAGCATTTCCCAAATCGAGTTTAACTACGGATGGTTAAAACGTTATGCATTTCTTGGATTCTTATTGGCGCTTATTAGCAGCCAACTACCGAACATTTTTCGTCCTTTCTTTAAGCATTATCCTGTTCCTAGGTGTGGGGCTGCACAAAGCAGAATTTACCTCCGAGTTGCGAGCCTACTTCAGCGATGATAATCCGCAGCTAATCCAATTCGAAAAATTAGAAGCGGACTTTAATAAGCAAGACAACATCATGTTCCTCATTATCCCTCAGTCGGATGACGTTTATAGCCTGAGTAACATGAAAGCGATTCATGAGCTGACAGAATCATCATGGTCTCTGCCCTATTCCCGGCGAATATTATCAATTACAAATGTACCCAAGACACAAGCAAATGGCGATGAGATTTTTTCTAACGCGCTTGTGTTAGATCCAGCAGAACTCAACCAACAATCTTTAGAGACGATTAGATCGTTAACTCAGAATGATCCATTATTTTCTGGTTTCGTTAGCCCTAACGGCGAAGCTGCACTGATCGTTACCACGTTAGACCTACCAGAAGGAGAAATGCGAGCCAGTATTCACGTAGTTGAAGCGGCTAAGATTTTGCGTGAACAGCTTCTTGCTAACTATCCGGATTTAACCATTCATATCAATGGCACTATCTTCGCTAACTACTCGATTGAGAAAGCCGTTATTCAAGACATGAGCCTGCTTATCCCGGCTGCTGGGGTCATCATATTTGCGCTTTTGATGCTGGTTTTGCGAGTACTTACCGGAACCATCATTACAATGAGTATGATCTCATTGACTGCTTTAGGAACATTCGGGTTCTTCGCATGGTTTGGGCTACCATTGTCACCGGTTTCTGGAACTATACCGACAACACTAACGGTGATCGCAGTTGCTGATTGTTTACATTTACTGATTACTTACTATCATGAGCTTTCATTAAAACAAACGAAACACAAAGCAGTATGGCATGCACTTAAGATTAATTTCATGCCAATGCTTATTACAAGCCTTACAACGGCAGTAGGGCTGTTGTGTTTAAACTTCTCCGACTCCCCGCCTTATAGACAATTGGGAAATACTGTGGCATTCGGTGCCGTACTGGCGTTTTTCCTGACAGTAGTGATGGTCCCTGCTCTTTTGCTATGGTTACCCTTACCTAAGAACTTCAGAGAAAATACCGAGAACAATCCGTCTTTACAGCAGTTTCGATGGATGGAAACCATCGGCAGATTCATTATCGGCCACGCCCGTTCGTTATTAGTGTTAACCGGTGTGGTGGCAATACTTGTTTCAGCAAATATCTTTCAAAATAGAGTAGACGATCAATGGGATAAATACTTCGATGACTCGTTTGATATTACCGCAGCATTCGCAGAGTCAGAAAAATACTTTGGTGGTGGCCATTTTATTGATTTTGAAGCCAAGAGCGCTGGAGCTAATGGTGTTTACGATCCTGTTTACATGAATGAGTTAGATGCATTTAGGCAGTGGCTTATTGATCAGCCAGAAGTGGGACGTGTCGAGAGTTTCAGCGATAGCGTAAAAATGGTGAATCAGATTTTAAATCAGGATGATCCTACTCATTACGCGATTCCAGATAATCGAGAAATGATTAGCCAAGCGATCATGCTTTACGAAACCACTCTACCATTCGGAATGACGCTAGAAGATCAAGTTAACGTAGATCGGAGCGCTACGCGAGTGACAGCCTATATAGAGTCACTCCCTTCAGAAACTATGATTGCTTTCGAACAGCGAGCAGCACAATGGGCTGAACGGAACACTAAGGTGCTTGCTTTGAGCGAGGGAACAGGCATAGATCTCGTATTCGGCCATATGGCTCAACGAAATTCTAAAAAGCTTTTGACCGGTACTTTAGTTGCGCTAGTGCTTATTTCGGCGATTCTTATTTTCGTATTCAAGTCTGTAAAAATGGGTCTACTTTCGTTGGTACCTAATATTATTCCGATTCTGGCTGCCTATGGTGTATGGGGCTTAACCAATGGAAAAATCGACTTGGCGTTAAGCATCATAGGGGCGCTTAGTCTTGGTTTAGTGGTTGATGATACCGTTCATTTCTTAGCAAAGTATCTTCATGCACGGCGATTACTACAATTGACAACAGCAGATGCCATTCTATACGCCTTTAAAACAGTTGGTCTGGCAATGATGATTACTTCAGTCATATTAACATTAGGTTTCTTAAGCTTAGCGCTTTCACATTTCCACCCCACATGGAATATGGGTGTTTTACTAGGTATAACTATCTCATTAGCGCTAATTCTAGATTTCCTGATCTTACCAGGCCTGCTAATGATCTTTGATAGAGACCAATATAAGGGAGATACCTCAGGCTTTTCGGCGCTTTGGCAAAAACTAAAGAGACCACAGCCTTCTGCTACACCAATTACAGCGAGTTCAAAGACCACAGTAAGTGCTCAAGAATAACGAAATTCAGCTAATTATTAGTGACAAGCCAAGTAAAAAGGATGAGCAAGAATGGATACTAAGTTGACTGAATCATGGCGATTAGAGAAACACAAAAAAGGAATTAAGGTTTTCACTCAACCGTATCCAACATCACACTATAAAGCTTACCGTGCTGAAATGATTATAAATGGTTCAATGGATCCTTTTCTAACTGTATTTGAAGATGTTGCCGGTTATAAAGACTGGATGCACACCACTATTAAAAGTGAATTAGTAGATGAGCCCGAAGCAGGTGTAAAACATATATACATGGTTAACAGGAATCTCCCGATTACCGATCGTGATTATTTTGCGCGTTTGGAGACCTCACACAACACGGACGGAAGCATCAATGTATCTTGGAAACTGTTGGATAAGCCACAAAAAAAGGGAAAAGTGAGGGTTACTAAGTTAGAAGTTTTAATAGGGTTATTGCCCTTAGGTAACGATAGCTTCAAAGTAGTTTTAACGGGACACTTTGAACCAGGAGGGTTAGTACCCAGCGCCTTGGCCAACGCTTTCATTACGGATGTGCCTTTTAACACATTTCTCAAAGTGAGAAAGCTCACATCAAGAATATAAATGGAGATATCAAAAAGTTAACTGCTTGAGCTTTGTGTTCATTCAACCTTTCCTCTACCTGAGCGTCTTGGTCGAAACATTGGAACTTTCCCTTCGGTGCTTCATAGGCTGTGTTAGAAGGGCTAGAACAACATTTCAAACACCTATTGTTTCTCATAGAAAATTTCGAAATTCGGACTATATTCATCATCATCCTGAGTCTCTATCGTAGACGCTCCGCTAACAATATCTAACTTATAGAGACGATCATCATCGTAATAGTAACTTATTGGTATTTTGGAGCCGAACACACTATAAGACAGAAGATACTGTCTAAAAGAGTAACCCTCTCTTGTGAGAAGCATATTCTCGGATATTATATCCGCATTCCACTTACCACCCTGCGGTAACAAACTATCTATAATATCTTGTAATGGGTCTTGAATCTCACAGTTACTATCTGAGTACAATTGAACGTTATGCTGTATTTGATTCCTTTCTATGGTTAGATTATCTGTTGCCCAAATAGCGGCATCATCTCCATAGATCTCAATATTCTGCTCAACTAAATATTGAGTTGTAGCATCCAAGACATAAGCGAATTTTTTGCAATCTAGATACCATTGACCGAGATATTTGTCATCGCCCTCTGAACGCCTATCGCTAGTAGGATCGCTATCATTACTATCGCCAGAACCACAGCCGGAAAGTAGCGCTGCAAAAATTAAATAAGTAAATCCCTTCTTCATTAATGCTTCCTAATTATGAAATTTGTGCTCAAAAAACTGTATTCTTAGTATAAATATAAAAACAATGGGCTTAAGCCTCGTTTATCTTTACGTCACTTTGGAATTACGCTACGCAGGGATGAAAGGTTATCATTTTTTAGGCTTTGCCCGGTGACCAACCGTATGCGGGAAATATCATCTGTGTTGCGGAGAATAGACTCGAATATATGCCAGAGTTCCTCGAAACAATCTAACCGCAACTCTTGCTTTTCGCTATCTGACAGCATATACCTCTCTTGGTTGTATATAATGCATAAAGTTATCGGCGAGTGTCCCGTATGCGTTGCACACACAAACGGTTCATCATTAAACAGAAGTTGATTGATTAGAACCCTAAATGGGTTTAGTTGGAGCGAGAAGCTTTGATGATAGGTGGTAGAATCCATGATGATTTGTTCGTCCTTGTCAAAAGCGCGTCTTTCCTGAAGCCCTCTTAATTTAAGGTATTTTCAAATCAATGTGAAGCCTTTAGTTAACTTCAAAACTCTATTGCTCAGCATCCTTCATACTATCAATGACAGGTATTCTTTTCAGCTCGGTGCCTTCAAAATGCTGCTCTCTTAGTGCCTGAATCTCCGCTTCCTTATCAGATTCACTAAGGCCTTCAGAATCCAGAATCTGCTGGCGCTGTTCCCGATAAGTTGCAACGCGAGCATCCCAAGAAGCGAGTTCCTTATCTGCTTCAGCATAGCGTTCTGCTGCTTCTGCGCCGAAAGCCTGTGAGCGAATATGAAAGATTTCCGCTTCGCTGGCACCCTGCTGTTTCGCAAAATCTACGCTTTCGTAGACATTCTGGATTTCCCGCTCTTCCTCTAAGTACTTACGATCATTTTCTGGTAAGTATTGTTCAATTGCTTTCAAGGCTTCTTTCCTCTCTTCATCAGAGAGAGATGTATCACGCTGAATTTCTAGTCGCGCCATTGTATAGTCGTCACGGCCGTCCTCTTCACCAAAGAAAGCATCATAAACTTCCGCATCTAAGTTACTAGCACGCAGACTACGAATCTCTTGTTTAAGATCAGCAAACCCTGGACGTTCACCCGAGGCTTTAAAGTCAGCGTCGATCTGCTTCGCAAGCTCTAGCTCTTGTTTCTTTAAACTGACATATTGATCGAGTATCTCTAATGCCCTTTGTTGCGCTGAAGCCGGTAGATGCTTAGTGATAAGCTCTTTGATCCTAGCCAATATCCTTTCTAGCGGTTCCTCGCCATCGAGTGTAAAAAAGTAATCAAAGAAGCGACGCAAACTTTGATTAACGATGAGATTGCCATTTTCATCTACCATCAAATCAAAAGGAATCTGTGTGCCTTCAAGCGAAGCTGGTAAAGGCCCATATTCAGATTCATAGGAATCAAAAGAAATTATTGGTGCTATCCAATCGGATTCAGACTCTTGAGTGTTCCCACCCTTCACCTCCACATTAGGAGTTTCAGCTACAACCTCTGGTTGATTAGGCAAGGATTTTTCAGTCGCCTTTGGCCAGAACAACCAAGTACCCACAGCCAACAAGAGCAAAGCTCCAACCACAATTTTTAATCGCATGATGTGTGTTTCAACCCTTCGATATTCGATTAAACGGCAATTATCTTTAATTGTAGTAGTTCTTAGATATAAACGAACAAAACCTGCTTAAGAACAATCTTTCATAGATGGCGAAAAATATTGAGATAACAGTTACAAGCAGCTAATAGTGAGTGTCTTGTGGTGGCTATTTGACATTTTTAATAAAGCGAAAAAACAGGCACTTACTCAGCATCTCGTTTATTGGTTTATCCCCATGTTTTCAATCGGTTAGCCCAGTAACAAAAACCATCCTATGTAACGTTTTGTTTTCCTTGATTGAATTAAAATGTGAACTGCTTCATATTTTTACCGTGCTTGAGGTAATCATCTTTATCGTCTTCAAGCGCACCTTTAACAAGGGTTGTTGGTAACGACAACACGCCAAACCGCGAGTAATCGCGGGACGGAAAGCCTTGAATCCAACCGATAACACAAAGCTCGTATTTGTTGGATAGTCAGGCCGCCTCTCGAGGTAGAGTGTACCTCCCTAGACGAAATCCGCCAGACGTGTTGCCGCATCATATTCGAAGTTTAGAATGGGGTCGGCAAATGACTTTTAAGAGTTCTGTAAAGACACAAGTAACATCTATTCTAGCTGCTTTAGCGATAGCACTATGTTTCTCCACTACTGCTAACGCTGGCGCCCACAAGCACTATACGAAAATCAAAAGCTGTAAGTGGTGGAAAGTTTCCTGCAAAATCGAACAACATCGTAACCGCTACGATACTAAGTATCCGATCGTATTGGTTCACGGTCTTTCTGGTTTTGATGAAATACTCTTCATGGAAATGTTCCATAAAATTCCAGGCACACTAAGAAGCGGCGGTGCTAAAGTTTATATTCCTAACGTTTCTGCTTGGAACGGCGTTGAAGCCCGCGGTGAACAACTTCTTCATTATATCCAATCGCACGTATTACCACACTCCGGCGCCAGCAAAGTACATCTAATCGGCCACAGCATGGGTAGTTTAACTTCCCGTTATGTTGCTGGTGTTAAGCCTGGTATTGTTGCTTCATCTACTAGTGTTCACGGTGTTAATTACGGTTCTCACTTTGCAGACTTTATGCTGTACAAACTACTTCCTGAAAGTAGCCCACTCTATAAATCCTATATTAAATTTATGGACAAACTACTAGGAACCGTTGGAGCTGTTGTCGATTTCTTAGCAACTGGTACCACAGACTTTGAACAAGACGCTCTGCAAGCTTCACTGGATCTAAGTACTGCTGGTAACGCCGCGCTTAATGCCAAATATCCCGCAGGTGCACTAACGTCCAAATGTGGTAATGGACCTGAACGCGCTAGCAACGGTGTTCACTATTATTCTTGGGGTGGTATTGGTGGCGTAACGAACTTCGTCGACCCTTCAGACTACGCAATGACTTTTATTGCCGCTGCAACTGCTAAAGAAAAATCTGACGGCTTAGTTGGTCGGTGCTCACAACGTTGGGGCAAAGTTCTACGCGACAACTATAACCTTAACCATATTGATGCAGCGAACCTACTATTTGGTATGACTGGCTTCACTGATCCAAAAGACATCTACGAGAATCACGCAAACCGTTTGAGAAGAAAGGGGCTTTAAACTTAAACTACCGCCCCATCTTATAGGGAAGCTTTGCTTCCCTTTTCTTTCTTTAAAGCGGAAAAGTCCTTTGAATAGCTATTAGATCATGCACTATCTAATCAGCAACTTCCGCTTCTGCGATCACGCTTGGTGTTCTCATCAGATCCGGAACCGAATTCCCGTAAATGGAAAAGTCCACCTCTTTGAGCTTACGTAGTGAGTGATAAGGTGTGTCAGTAACCATGAAATTAACCACCCACCCAGGTACCCCTACTGGGTCTAGATGTATTTGATAAGTAACCTGTACCTGATTGTTAGCAAGTTGCTCTACTATCCAATCACCCTCTAAATGGTTTACTCGAGTATAACGCTTGAAGGCGTACTTTTAATATAGTCATATCTAAACACCCTCGCTAATTATTTAGGTGTGAGCTAGATTTGCTGGTCTCCTTTACAAACCCATCTCACGACTCGATAAATCTCGCATAATCTCCTCTGAACCACCGCCAATGGCCATGACACGAACTTCCCTATAAAGCCTCTCTGTTTTACAACCTCGCATATATGAAATCCCGCCCATAATTTGCATCGCCTCTCTAGCACAGAATTCCATCGTTTCTGTCGCTTGAACCTTACACATGGATATATCCTGAACTTTAAGCATATTGTTTTCCATCTGCCACGCGCACATATCCATATAAGCCTGAGTCGCGTTAATACGCTTTAACATTTCTGCGAATTTATGACGGATCACTTGATGCTTAGATAAGGGTTTGCCAAAAGTTTTTCTATCAACGGCCCAGGCGGAGGCTTCCTCCATACATGCCTTAGCAGCACCAAGAGATAGTGAAATCAAACCCAATCGTTCCTTATTAAAGTTTTGAACTATAGGTAGAAAACCTTGGTTTTCCCAGCCGATGATATTAGATACAGGTACTTTGACATTATCAAAATAAATGGTGGCAGTATCCGAACACCACCATCCTTGTTTTTTATCCAATTTGGTCACTGAAACCCCATCTAAATCCATAGGAATCAGCAGCAATGATATGCCTTTGATGCCTAGGCCGCCTGTTCGAACAGCAGTTGTTAACCAATCAGCTCGCGTACCACCCGAGATAAACGTTTTAGATCCGCTAACAATATAGTAATCTCCGTCTCGCTTAGCAGTAGTACTGATGTTCGCAACATCTGAACCAGTACCTGGCTCAGTAATGCCTAATGATATCCTCTTTTCTCCTGCAAGAACTGGAGGAACCACCGTCTCCTTCATTTCATCGCTACCGAAATTCACTACCGGTGGTAAGCCTATTCCATGAACTGTCAGGGAGGATGAAATACCCGTTGCGCCACAGCGAGCGATTTCTTCTGAAGCAATTATTGAGTGGAATGCATCAATTCCTTCGGAGATACCTCCATACTGCTCTGGATATCCCATTTGTAGTAAACCAATGTCTGCAGCTTTTGGCCATAGCGCTAAAGGAACCTCTCCAGTTTCCTCCCAACCTTCAATATACGGACTAATTTCTTTTTCAACGAAACGGCGCATCTGCTCACGCCATTGTTGATGTGATTCATTATAGAAAGGGCTCTTTAACTGGAGATTATCGAATTCAATAGTCATTACGTGTTCTCTTTATGTCAATCAAGGGCTTTGTCTGTTTCCGCTATCACACTATGTTTTCAATCACGATAAGAGAGACCGGCCGATTATCAACTTCATAACCTCACTCGTGCCACCATAAATACGCTGCACCCGAGCATCAGCCCACGCTCGTGCAACTGGGTACTCCCACATATATCCATACCCACCATGAAGCTGTAAGCACTGATCCATAACGCGCCCTTGTAGCTCAGTAGCTAAGAGCTTGGCCTTAGAAGCAGTTACCGTATCGAGTTTTTTATCTAAGTGAAGTTCCAAGCAACGATCGACAAAAACCTGCATCGCTGTTACTTCTGCATCTAACTCAGCAAGTGTAAATTGTGTATTCTGGAAAGCAGCGATGGGTTTATTAAACGCTTTTCTGTTATTCACATATTCGACTGTTTGCTTGAGTATTGAATCACATGCAGCAACGGCTCCAATTGCCACACTCAGGCGCTCTTGTGGTAATTCTTGCATCAAACATATGAACCCCATGTTTTCCATGCCAACGAGGTTGCCCTTAGGCACCCGAACATTATCGAAAAACAGTTCGGAAGTATCCTGTGCTTTCATGCCGACTTTTTTAAGGTTTTGTCCCCTTTCAAAACCAGGAGTGCCTGCTTCAACCAATAGCAAACTAAACGCTTGAAAACCCGCATCAGAATTAGAATTCGTTTTACAGACAACGATAACCAGATCAGCATGCTGTCCATTTGTAATAAATGTTTTGGCACCATTTATTACATAGTGATCGCCATCTAATTCAGCGGTCGTTTTGATACCTTGCAGATCGGATCCAGTCGCTGGCTCTGTCATTGCAATCGCTGTCACTATTTCACCGGTTAGACATCGCGGAAGATACTTTTCTTTAAGTTCAGGTGACGCGTTATTAATGATATATGGAACAACAATATCAGAATGCAAACTAAAGCCGACAACGCCATTTAATCCCATACGAGATATTTCTTCTGTAATCACTGCGTTATAACGAAAATCAACGCCGACTCCGCCGTATTCCTCTGGCAAAGTTGGACACAAAAAACCTTGTTCTCCTGCCTTCATCCATAACTGACGATCTATTTTCCCTTGTTCCTCCCACTGCTCGTGATAAGGGACGGCTTCGGCTTCAAAAAATTTTCTTACGCTCTGACGGAATTGTTCATGTTCTGGTTCAAATATCGTTCTTGGTATCATCGTGTTCACCATTCCCTATTTATTAAAACGCTAATTGGGCAAAAAAAAACCCGTTGCCAGGGGTATTGGCAACAGGCGAAGACTTCGGGTTACTGAAAGGTTTCACCTGAAGCTAGCTTTTGGGAAACAATTGATGGAACTTTAAAACGGTCTCCATAACGATCGGCTAATTCACCACAGCGATCCACAAAGCGCTGTAAACCGTAAGTATTAATAAACTGTAGATAGCCACCAGTCCAAGGAGGCGCTCCCACGCCAAACACAGAACCAACATTGCCATCTGCAACAGTTCGCAAAACACCTTCTTCTAGACAAAGTAGCGTTTCGATAACACTACTAAACATTAATCGGTCTTTAATATCCCGATTATCAATCGACGAGTTTGCCGTTTCGTCAAAATACATCTCCTTTAGCTTAGGCCACAGCACTTTCTTATTTCCGTCATAGTCGAAATAACCACCATCACCGTGGTAACGACCGCCTCTATTAAAATCATTAACCAACGTTTCTCTTAACGCTGATGCAGCAGGCCATTTATCATCTTCGGGAGTTGCTAAACCTGTTTCCAAGTGCGTATTACGTATTTTCACTAACAGGTTCAAACTTACTTCATCATTACTTGTTAATGGGCCAACCGGCATACCAATGGCTTTGCCTAGATTGTCTATACGAATCGGATCAATACCCTCGGTAATCATTTGGCCAGCTTCATTGATTTGAGCCGTAAAGGCACGGCCAGTGAAGAATCCAGCTTTATCGCTTACCACGATCGGAGTCTTTTTGATCTTAATTACAAAGTCGAAGGCTTTTGCTAAGGTTTCATCGCTAGTATGTTGGCCACAGATAATTTCTACCAAGGGCATTTTATCTACCGGTGAGAAGAAATGCAGACCAATAAAGTTTTCAGGCTTAGCGCTAACTTCAGCCAACTGAGTAATCGGTAAACTTGAAGTATTTGATGCCCATACACCACCCTCTGCTAAGCGTGGCTCACAGTCCTGTGTGATCTTGTGCTTAAGCCCCATATCTTCAAACACGGCTTCGACGACAAGGTCACAACCTGCTAGGTCTTCATCTTTATCTGTGGCATGAATTAGGCTTAACAGTTTCTCTTTCTTTTCAACCGTTGAACGTCCTCTGCTAACCGCTTTATCCAACAATTTCTCGCTATAAGACTTACCTTTTTCAGCGGCTTCTAATGAGACATCCTTTAGAACTACCTCTATACCAGCTTTTGCAGCAACATAAGCAATCCCCTGCCCCATCATACCTGCGCCGACAACACCAACTTTTTTAACTTCCGTTATTTCGTATCCTTCAGGGCGACTGTTACCAGCGTTTATTTCGTTAAGCTGAAAGAAAAACGTCGATATCATGTTCTTTGCTTGTGGAGAAGTAGCGAGCCCGGCAAACTTACGGGATTCAATTTTCATAGCTGCGTCGAATCCGATCGTTACTGACTCAACAGCTGTTTCCAAAATACGCTCTGGCGCCGGCATTAATCCACGAGTGTTTTTCTTTAACATGTGAGGTGCCGCAACAGCTACTTGAGCTACAGAGGGGCGCATAATATTACCACCTGGAATCTTGTGTCCTTTCTGATCCCAAGGTTGAACAGTTGCTTGTGTATTATTTTGATTTTCTAATATCCAAGCTTTCGAGCGAGGTAAAAGTTCATCAAGTTCCGCTACAGTTTCATGAACAAAACCTGCACTTTCTGCCTTTGGCCCACGAACCTTCTTGCCCTCTAACATATAGGGAAGCGCATTTTGCAAACCTAACAAATTCGTTAAACGTACGATGCCCCCAGCACCAGGCATCAGGCCGAGCTGTACTTCTGGCAAACCAATTTCAACGCTAAGGTCATTCCAGGCAATTCGTCGATTACACGCTAAGCAGAGCTCAAAGCCACCACCTAAAGCAGCACCGTTAATTGCTGCGACAACAGGAACTGGAAGCTTTTCAATACGACGTAGGAAACTCTTAATTTCTTCAACGCTTTCGAATAACTCCACTTCGGATCCAGGCTCAGTCGCTAGAATCACTTTCAAATCACCACCGGCAAAAAACGTCTTTTTAGCGGAGGCGAAGATAACGCCAGTTAAACCCTGCTCACTTTCTAGCTTGTCCAAAGTTTCTGACATCGCTACACCGAACTCATCATTCACTGCGTTTACAGGGCCAGTCATGTCCATTGTAATGGTGACAATACCGTCTTTATCTTTTTGATAATCAAATACACTCATGCTCAATTCCTCTTAATTCTGCCTATAGCACCAATGGTTTAAATGCGCTCGATTAGCGTTGAAATACCGATACCACCGGCTGCACAAAGTGAGATCATGGCTCGCTTCTGTCCGCGTCTTTCCAACTCATCCAACATGGTGCTAATTAACATCGCACCTGTTGCCCCTAGAGGATGGCCTAACGCGATAGCACCACCATTAACATTGACAACATCATGATTAAGATTGAGATCCTCGATGTAACGCAACACTGCGGAGGCAAAGGCTTCGTTGATTTCCCAAAGATCTACATCGTTCTGCTTAAGCCCTGCGATTTGCAAACAACGTTCAGCGGCTGAAGATGGTCCAAGAAAAATAAGAGATGGATCAGTTGCGGTTACCGCGCCAGCGAGGATTCGACCACGAGGAGTGAGACCTAAATCTTTACCAGCTTTTTCACTGCCGACCAGTACCGCTCCTGCGCCATCTACAATGCCGGAGGAATTACCTGGCGTGTGAACATGATTAATCTCAACTATATGGGGATATTTTTGAAGCAAATGGTCGTCCATCCCCATGCTACCCATTTGAACAAATGATGGATTTAGAGAAGCCAGTTTCTCCATATTGGTGTCGGCTTTGATAGCGTCATCTCTATCCAAAATGGTAATCCCATTTCGATCAACGACAGGTACAACGGATTTATCGAAATAACCATTTGTTTGGGCGTTAGCAGCGCGCTTTTGAGATGCTAAAGCGTATGCATCAACATCTTCACGGGTCCAGCCACCCATGGTTGCAACCTTATCGGCTGCTACACCTTGCGGTACAGAGGTATGATTCATAACAAACTCAGGATCAAACAAGAAAGCGCCGCCAGCAGTTCCCATAGGAATACGTGACATGCTTTCTACCCCACCAGCAACAATCAATTCGTTCCATCCCGACATGACATTTTGTGCAGCAGAATTCACAGCATCTAGTCCAGACGCACAATAACGATCCATCTGAACACCTGGTATGCTGTCACTCCAGCCCGCATGCAATGCGATAGTTTTCGCCACATCAGCACCCTGCTCACCAACCGCTGCATTGCATCCCATCATCACATCGTCGACATAGGTTGTGTCGAGGTCATGTCGTTTTTGCAGTTCGCGAAATAGACCTGCGCCTAGCTCAATTGGCTTCACCTCATGCAAAGCACCTTCTTTCTTACCTTTGCTTCGAGGTGTACGTACTGCGTCATAGATGTATGCGTTATTGCTCATAGCTCGTTACCCGTCATTTGGTCCTTGATCACGAAAGTTCAGAAAATTCTAGATAGACATGCTGGGAGAATCTATGATTTGGACGTTCACCAATAATTGATATAAAGTTACAGAAAGCAGCTTGGATTAGACTATATAAATCGGCAAGCGCTCGAAACGCAGACTACAAGTATAGAAATATATCTTTTATTACAACAGGTTATGTAAAATGCGATCAGAAAGATAAAAGTTGCCGCAATGTTATAGCGCTAGCAGTATTGATATCAAAATACACTCAGATAAGACACATACAATGAGCTCTTTTCAGCATTTACACAACGATAGTTTGACCACTAGCCCAGCGCTATTGCGTCATTTAGTCGCAGCAGCTACCAAAGCAAAAATCGATGTGGACGAGCTGCTTCTAGGTTGTGGTATTAACCCCGACAAAATGTTGCAATCACACTACCGCGTCCCTGTTGCTGCTACTGTTCAGCTACTTCAACAATACGGGCACTTGCTGCAAGACGAATATCTAGGTTTACTTTCGTCCCCTGTATCTGTGGGGTACTTCCGCCATTCAGTGCTTAGCGTAATCCATCAGAAAACACTGGGCTCGGCACTACAGCGATACAGTGAATTCAGCAATGTATTCATTAAAGGACTGAGTTTTCATATTGCGAAGAAAGGCCGATATATTGAAGCAACTTTTTTAAGAGAGAAGAATAGTAAGATTGTCGACGATGTAGCAATAGACATCGCGATGGCAACTGCGCATCGACTAGCAGGCTGGCTTTGCGATGAATTGATTATTTTGGATAAAGCTACCTTAGATTTTGCTCCTCCGAACTATCACAAAGAGTATCGCCACCTATTTTATGGAGCGCCAGTTCATTTTAATTGCCAGACTAATA
Source organism: Pseudomonadales bacterium (assembly GCA_022361455.1). Classification (GTDB taxonomy): domain Bacteria; phylum Pseudomonadota; class Gammaproteobacteria; order Pseudomonadales; family Ketobacteraceae. The sequence continues at coordinate 18,817 of JAKSAW010000783.1, forward strand.
GCCTGGTATTTGAAGCACGCTACATGGACCTTCCTGTGCTTCAAACTGAAAAATCTGCGGAAGCTTATGTGAAACGCGCTCCCCTTGATATGTATTTGCCACAAGATGTGCATGGGGAAAACAGTCGTATCATTCGTAAGAAGATTAAGTCTAGCATCGCAAACAATCACTTTAATCAAGAACTCAGTGAGATTGCAAATGAGATGGGCGTTAGCAGTCAAACTATTCGTAGACGTTTAGCAAAGGAAGGCACAAGCTTTAATTCCATAAAATCCCAAGTAAAACGCGAGATAGCCATGAATGCGTTAGGCGATATAGGGTTGAGCATTGAAGAAGTGGCGGTTCGCTCAGGCTATTCTGAGCCTGCCGCATTCATAAGGGCATTTAAAAGCTGGACAGGTATTTCCCCGGCAAAGTTCAGAAAGGTTATCAACTCAAAAACCTAAGCAATAACAGCAACTTAAATGATTGAATAGGAAAATAACATTCTAATTAAAGAGCAGCATATAAACCTAGTCTTGTAGATTTTGAGCTAAACTTGTAATTTAAATCTAACAAGTCTGGGAAATTACCTTGGCAAACTCCCTATTCCTTCTTTTAATCGGAAAATCCAAATTTAATAGTTGTATGGGTTTGCTATGCATTCTGACGTTAATGGCGGATACAGGACTTTGCTCCCCTGCACTTGATCTCCACAAAGTGACAGAGAGCGTCAATCTGTCAACGTATGGATTCCAATATCAGATAGTAGATGCATCCATCCTACCTGAAGAAGTCATAGACTATAAAGCAGAAAAATCTTGGCAACCTTACAAGAAAGAGTCTGCTTTAAATTTAGGTTTTAGCGACAAGGCTCTTTGGATACGACTGTCGGTCAGTAACTTCAGTAGGCTACAAAAAGTACGTAAATATCTGTATATCAATTACCCATTTGTTGATGACATTCAGATATATTCTACTTCAGAGAGTGAAAGTCAGATTAAGTTAGTTTCACAAACTGGTCATATGCAACCTTGGGAAACGCGCCCTATCCCCTCTCGACTATTTCTATTCCCAGTTGACTTAAGTATGGGAACCAAACAAACGCTTTACATACGCTTGACCTCTACAGATACGCTCATAGCACCACTGTGGCTCTGGGATATTGAAGCATTTTCAAGACACGAGTCTAAAACCTTAATGGCACTCGGCATGTTCTATGGCACTATTATAATAATGTGCATTTACCATCTTACGATATATATAAAGCTAAAAGACGAGTCAATTCTTCTTTTTACTTTAAGTACTGCTTTGTTCGGTATACTCGCAACATTTCTAAATGGTATCGGTGGTGAAATAGTTAGCGGTAATGAAATTCTTGCTAAATGGTCCAGACCCTTTCTTACGCTACTTGTCGGCTATTTTCTAGTTTATTACTCTCAGGTTTTCTTAAAACTAGATGCCTATTCCCCAAATCTTTCAAAAGTCTTTAATTTTCTTAAGTACTTCGCTCTTTTCATTTCTCTATCATTCATTTTTCTAAGTTATCGTTCCTATATTATTCTGGCGCTTCTAGTTGCATCCATCGCTTGTTTCTGTGTGTTTTTCGCCAATCTCTTCGTGTTAGTACAAGGTTACAAGCCGGCAGCCTACTTTATTGGAGGTTGGTTCATATTCATTTGTTCTGTTATTTATTATTGTTGTGCGATAATGGGTTTTATTGAGTCGGATGGATTAGACTTTTACGTTCTGCAAATCGGTTCGTCGGTAGCGGTACTTTCTCTTGCGCTAGGTTTATCTGATAGAATTAATCTTGAAAGATCCAACCGAATTGAGGCCCAGAAGAAAGCTTATTTAGCGAGGGAACTCGCATTTAGCAAGGAAAAAGAAGCGGAAGTTGCTAACGCCCAAAGTAAAGCTAAAAGTGATTTTCTAGCACAAATGAGCCATGAAATCCGAACACCCATGAACGGAATTATTGGTGTAACTGAGCTGTTAAGAGACACATCCCTCGATCAAAATCAGACACAATTCCTCGACGTTTTAGAAGGTTCTGGAAAATCTCTCTTAACAATCATCAACGACATACTTGACTTTTCCAAAATAGAAGCAGGCAAGCTTGAGATCGAGAATATAAATTTCAATCTCGAAAAGCTACTGAAAGAAATTGAATCGCTAATCCGCGCACAACTTCAACTTAAATCGAAAGTAAGCTTTAACATAAAAGTAAGCGATAACGTTAGCAAGAACCTTGTGGGCGATCCTACAAGGATCAAACAGATAATTCTAAATTTCCTGACCAACGCCATTAAGTTCACAGAACAAGGCGTGATAATTTTGTCAGTTGAAACTACTGACACAAGTGACTTCTTGAAATTCTCTGTCAAAGATTCTGGAATAGGCCTATCTGAAGAACAGCGTAACAAGATGTTTTCAAAGTATAGCCAGGCAGAGTCCAGCACTGCCCGAAAGTACGGAGGAACGGGATTAGGATTAGCAATATGCAAAATGCTATCAGAATTGATGCAGGGTGATGTTGGCGTCGACAGCGAACTGGGTGAAGGGTCTACGTTTTGGTTCACCGCCAAATTACCTGTGGGCGAAGAATTCGATGATAAAGATGAAAATGCTGTTAATATCGAACAATTAAGTACACTGAATATACTGATAGCGGAAGATAACCCAGTAAATCAGTTAGTCATTTCAAAGCTCTTAGATTCCCTATCTTGCTCTTATGAAATTGCCGAAAACGGTAAACGAGCTCTCGAACAGTTCCAAAACAAAAACTTTGACATTGTATTAATGGATTGTGAGATGCCAGAAATGAATGGTTATGAAGCATCAACCGCCATTAGAGACTTTGAAAAAAGTTCTGACTTACAAGCAACACCCATTATTGCATTAACCGCGAATGTCATGAAGGAACAAATCGAACTGTGTTTACAGTCCGGCATGAATAGCCATTTAGGTAAACCCATTAAAAAATCCCCATTAATAGCAGAACTAAGCAAATTCCTCTCAAAAGGATAGGAAACTGACGCTATAACCACCATCAGTTTCCTTCAA
>JAKSAW010000784.1 GCA_022361455.1 Pseudomonadales bacterium
AATGTACTGTTGAAGATGACGAGGGCCCGCTATTTACTACTCATGCTACGCTTTTCATTCGCGGAGCCGGCGGCTTTGGTGGGGAGCGAGGACCTTCCTCAGAGGAAACCGCCGTGGCTATTCCAGATCGAGATCCCGATCATGTGATTGAAGATGTGACTCGCGAAGAACAGGCGGCTTTGTATCGACTCACTGGAGACCGAAATCCTATTCATATCGATCCAAACTTTGCCAAGTTTGGCGGTTTTGAGCAGCCATTTTTGCATGGGCTTTGTACTTATGGTTTTGCCGGTAGGGCAGCCTTGCATGCTTTATGCGGATCTGACCCAGAGCGTTTTGTATCTATGTCAGGACGCTTCTCTGATCAGGTTTATATGGGCGACGCCATTATTAGTAAGATTTGGGATCTTGGAAATGGCGAAGCCGTTATGCAGGTAGCAACCCAAAAAGGCAACGTGGTACTGAACCAATGCCAAATTAGCTACAAGCCTGAATAGCTTTCAATCTAATTGGCTTCAGCTAAGTAGAGTTGCTTTTCTAGTACGATGAACTTTTCCGCGTCTTCCATGTAGGGGGCGATTTCGCTCACTACATGGCGGCGTTCTTTCGATCTTAGCCAGCGTTCCCAATGGTCTAGGGACTTCCAATTGGCAATCACAACAAAATGACTGGGTCTGGCGATTTCTTGGTAAGACTCCCCGGATAAATAACCTGGGGCGTTTTGAATTTCGTCTAGCAGGTTACTAACAGCCCGTTGGTAATGACTTTCGGCGCCGGGGATAACTCTACGTTCGATAATAACTTTGATCATAGATAGTTTATAGATTTCCTTTATTGCGTTTATTATTGCTTACTAGAAAGCTAGAGGCTCGATTATGCGAGTCAGCACAGTAACATTAAAATAATAGTAGTTTATGAATCAGTCCACGTTAACTTGGCGGTTAACCCTGCTGAGTTGTTTGTACTTTTCACAGGGATTACCTTTCGGCTTTTTTAGTCAAGCGCTGCCGCCTATTTTGCGTCAGTATGGCGTTGATCTTGAGAAAATTGGTCTTATTTCTCTCATCGGTGTTCCTTGGGCATTGAAATTTCTCTGGGCGCCCTATGTGGATCAATTTGGAAGTACGCGATTGGGGCGGCATAAAAGCTGGATTTTACCCATGCAGGCGGGTTTTGTGTGCCTGTTGTTGATGATCGCTTTCTTCGATCCTAACCAATTAACCGGTAATGGATTGTATTATCTGTTGGTATTGATGTTTTTTGCTAACTTATTTGCCGCCACTCAGGATATTGCAACCGATGGTTTGGCAGTGCAGTCATTAGCCCCCAGTGAGCGTGGCTTTGGTAATAGTATTCAGGTGGGAGGTTACCGCGTTGGCATGGTTTTCGGTGGCGGGCTCATCTTAATCTTGATTGATCGTTATGGCTGGCAAAATGGTTTCTTTCTGATGGCCGCGGCTATCGTGATCGCCACCTTACCTGTGATATGGCATCGCGAACATAACGATTATCCGGTGAAGGGCAAAGCAGGAGCTGCGCCAATCTGGACCTTGTTTATGCACTTTGTGCGGCAACCCAATATGCACCGTTGGTTGCTGGTTGTAATCTTTTACAAAGCCGCAGATTCTTTGGGATCAGCGATGGGGAAACCTTTCCTGGTGGATGTTGGCATGGACTTGGAAACCATTGGTTGGGTATCCGGTGGTTTGGGAATGGTGTCTGGGATCGTGGGTGCGGTTGTGGGTGGTATCTTGATTCCAAAAATAGGCCGAGCTCGCGCCTTGTTTTACTTTGGATTAATCCAGGCAACTAGCTTTCTCGGCTATGGGTATTTAAGTCTTTTTGAAAGTCCTTCAATTGAAAGTGTGATGTTTGTTTCCACCTTCGAACACTTTACTGGCGGCATGGCGACTGTCGCTTTGTTCACCGCTATGATGGACGTCTGTCGTACCCAGTTAGCTGGCACGGATTACACCATTCAAGCAAGTATCCAAGTGACTGTTGGTGGTTTACTACATGCTTTTAGCGGCTTCATCGCCGGATCAATGGGGTACAGTGTTCATTTCACGCTGGCGTTTATTTTAGGTATTTTGGTGCTGATTCCGGTATTATGGTGGTCACGATCTAATCAGCATGCAGCAGTCAGTTATTCGTAAAATTATAGGAGTTTGAGTCGGTGACAGAGTGGAATCACGAATTGGATGCTCAAGGCTTAATGTGCCCAGAACCTGTGATGATGCTTCACAAAAAGGTTAGAGAAATGGAGTCGGGTGATGTGCTAAAGGTCGTAGCCACAGATCCTTCAACGACTAGGGATATTCCCAAGTTCTGCAACTTTCTAAAACATGAGCTGGTTGAGCAAAGCCAGGAAGATTCTCTTTATATCTATTTTATTCGCAAGGGGTGATCCATACCCCTAACGATGCATCTTGTAACGATTAACTCATTTACCAAGATTCAATGAGCATGGAGATGGCAGCTAGCGCTTCCGGATCCTGCTCTTTGATTTTATTCGCTATGCGGTGCTGGAAGAAATAACGAAAGTCTTCTCGCTCCTGAGCAGCGTACAAGCATTCGTCACCGGGTAATACGGGTGTCGATTTAACTTCGTTTTCATCCACTAGCATGGCTTGGATTTTTCCTCCAGCCAATAGACGCCAACTGAGTACTTCAATCAGAACGAAAGAGCGAAAACCATTTTCTGTTAATACCGCATGAGTACCAATAGCGTCAGGGATTTCTTGGATAATGCTGTCGTCATCAACATTTTCGTAGGTGTAGTATTTTGCGGATGTTTCTAGCTCGACGATTTTGTGAAGTGGTGGTTCGTAGAAAATATCGTTGGTGCCAGGGTCACGGTAGCCTTCCCAGCGTCCATTGAGCGGGTCATTGATTTCGGTGCATGCCACGATTTGATTTAACCAAGGCACCATGCCAACCACTTCGCCAGATTCCTTCATGCCCCAGCAAACTACCTTTAGGCTATAGAGCTTATCTGGCGAAGAGTCGTTGGTGTACAACATCTCTAACCCATCGAACTCCGGGGCGATGCGAATAATATTGTCGGCCACTTCATCGAGTGGCTTACCAGAAAACAGGTCGATGACGTTTTCGCTGGCTTCTTGTGCTGCATGAGGTTTCATAAGACTACCCTCTCTAGCTGTGCCGCGTATCCCGATTGAGCTGTCTCCGCATCGTAATGCGTATGGGTGATAGGCAGTCACAGCATTGGTGAACACACTATGTCTATTGATCAGTATAGAACCAATACGGCTTAGAATTGAAAAAACTAATTCTTCTAAGTTGTGGTTCTTACTAAGATATTTCGGAAATATTGCTCAAATATTGAGTTTTTAGTCCAAACCATTCTTAAACCTAAACTGGTTAGAGCAAAACGGTAGAAGGGAAATAGGCGAATCTTGCACCATTCTGTATCATACGGATGGTTATCGGCGTCAAATTATTGAAATTTAAAGAATGATTGAAGTAGCAGATTCAAAGGATCGTCAAATCCAAAGCTCCTCCAAAAGCAATGATCAAAATGGCTCAGAATCCGCAGCTGTAGAGGTTTTGATAAGATTATTTAATGATACCTTTCGATCATCGCACAATACGGTGTTGGTTAAGGGACTAGATGAACCTTTCTACCAACCAGCAGATCAAGACAATCCTTACCATCAAATTATCTTTGCTCATGGCTTTTTTAATTCTGCGCTACATGAAATTGCCCATTGGTGTGTAGCGGGTCCTGAGCGTCGTTTGCTGCCTGATTTTGGTTATTGGTATGAGCCGGATGGCCGCACTTTAGAGCAACAGAAACAATTTGAAATAGTTGAGGTGAAACCTCAGGCCCTAGAATGGATACTAAGTAAGAGTTGCGGGCGACGCTTTCGAGTAAGCTCAGACAATCTAGGACTGGCAGCCAATGGAATAGTCCACGACGATAGCCAGTTTAAACAAAATGTATGGCGAGAAGTTCAGCGTCGTTATCAGCAAGGATTGCCGGTGCGATTAGCCACTTTTGCCAACGTACTACAAGAGTATTTTCAGCCGGGAATATTGATAGGGGCTGAAGACTATAAACTCGAAGACCTATAAATAAGAGATCAGTAGGGGAAGCAGATGTTACGATTATTAGCGCCAGTTTTTTTTATAAGTTTAATGGCCTGTCAGTGGACCTGGGCGGACGAAATTGAAGAGGCCTTGAAAGAGGCTGAGACTGCCTATCAGAAACAGCAATATGCCTTAAGCCTTGAACGCCTTGAGCAGGCAATGAATCTGATAAAAGATGTTCAAGCTGCCAATATCATCCAATTCTTTCCCAAGCCTTTAAAGGGTTGGGAAATTACTGATGGTGAGAAGCATGCGGCATCTGCAATACCTAATGTTCAGGTTGGGGTGTTTAGCTCAGTGATCCGCCGCTATAGTAAAAAGTCGGCAGCTGGAGTATCGGTAAACTTGCTAGATAAAGACGATGCCAATGAAAAGAAAACTAAAAGCAAGAAATCCAAGGAACCATGGATTCAATTTACATTGGTACAGAAACCAAACAGTTTAATCACAATGGCTTATCAGGGTGTAATGGCTATTCGCGGCAGTAATCCCGATGTGAAGCGCGTTGATGTGGATGGTTACGAGGGCGTATTGTTGTGCCAGACGCGTAAAACTACCTGTGATATGTATTTCGATTTTGATGGCAATTATATGCTGATGTTGAATTCCGAGTATGTCAGCGAGGCGGAAGTCACTGAGTACGCAAAAGCTTTTGACGTCGATGGTTTAGTGAATGCCAATTAAAGTCAACAAAACTACGCATCACCAAAAGGAGCATGTCCATTAATGGGACGATATCGCCCACCTAGGCCGCAAGGATCACCCTATATAACCCCTGAAGGAAAAAATAAGCTCATGGACGAATTGCGTTTTTTGAGCGATACCAAGCGCCCTGAAGTGACCAAAGCGCTGTCTGAAGCGGCAGCAGAAGGGGATCGTTCAGAGAATGCGGAATATATTTATCGTAAGAAACAGTTAAGAGAAATCGATAGTCGTATTCGATATCTGGTGAAACGCTTGGAGAAAGTTAAAAGTGTCGACCAAAAACCAACGGATCAATCCAAAATATTTTTTGGTGCTTGGGTAGAACTGCTGGACGAGGATGATCAAACTGTTAAATATCGTATTGTCGGTCCGGATGAAATCGACACTAAGGGTGGATTGATCAGTGTTGATTCGCCCATGGCCAGAGCCATGCTAAAAAAATCTATTGGTGATGAAATTATTGTAAAAACGCCCAATGGCGAGGTTTATTACGAAGTCAGTAATATCAGCTATCAAGCGATGAATGAGGATGAATCATGAAAAACGTTGTGATCACAGGCGCAAATAGAGGGTTGGGTTTAGAGTTTGTCCGTCAATATTTAGCTGAAGGTTGGCAGGTGATCGCAGGCTGTCGGGCACCTGAAAAGGCGACAGAATTAAACGGACTGCAGGAACAAGGCAACCTAATGGTGTTGCCGCTGGATGTATCGAAACAACAATCGCGGGAAAATTTCTGTGCCATGCTGGGTGATCAGGCGGTCCATTTGTTCATAAACAATGCCGGTATTTACGGTCCAAGCTCCACGCCCTTAGGGCAGGTAGACGAAGATCAATGGTTAGAGGTATTTCGTGTGAATACCGTTGCCCCAGTAAAGTTGATTGAATTAATGCGTAAAAACTTGGTGAGTGCTGGTGCCGCTAATGTAGCGATATTGAGTTCTAAAATGGGTTCTATAGACGACAACGGTTCTGGAGGGCTTTATATGTATCGCTCTTCAAAGTCAGCGGTTAATTCAGTTACCAAGAGTTTGGCTATCGACCTAGCGGCAGAGCAAATCAATGTGGTTTCGTTGCACCCTGGTTGGGTATTAACGGATATGGGCGGACCAAATGCTCTAATAGATGTGACTACTTCTGTAAGTGGGATGCGACGAGTGTTAGAAAATCTAAATTCATCCCAAAGTGGTTCTTTTATCGCATACGACGGTACCATCATACCTTGGTGATGACTTGAAGATTCCTTTCTATTTCAGCGTCAAAGTTTGCTTCCTGCTGATAGTTGTTAACTTTTCCTTTGCTGAAAGCAATGCGGTTAATGCTACCAAAAGCACTGGTCAATGGTATAAGCATGCTGGTTCCGCCATGGGCACGTCGATAACGATTGAGTTTTGGCACCATAACCAGCAAGTAGCTAATGCATTAATCCAGCGGGTAATGGCGGAGATGAAGCGGGTTGATCAGTTGATGAGTCCGTATATTGCAAGCAGCGAATTGTCACAAATTAACGAAACGGCTTCGGTGCGACCGGTGATCGTTTCACAAGAACTTTTTGATTTAATTGCTTTGTCGTTGCGCCACGGTCAGTGGAGTGGAGGCGTTTTTGATATCACCTATGCCAGCGTTGGTCGATTTTATAATTACCGTAAAAGTATAAAACCAGAAAACAACGCCATTGAGCAAGCCTTGCCCTTAGTTGATTACCGCGCCGTTACTCTAAATCCATCAGCGCGAAGCGTCGCCTTTGAAAAAGAAGGCACCAAGATTGACCTTGGAGGCATCGCAAAAGGGCATGCGGTGGATAGTGCTATTTTGTATTTGCACCGACATGGCGTGCGTCACGCTACTGTTAGTGCAGGGGGCGATTCTCGAATTCTGGGAGATCGTCGTGGTCGGCCCTGGATGATGGGTATAAAAGACCCCAGAGGGGAGGGACACATAGTGTCTCTTCCTTTGCAAGACCTTTCGGTCTCAACTTCTGGAGATTATGAGCGCTATTTTATTGACCAATCCGGGATCCGGCATCATCATATCCTTAACCCCAAGGATGGCTTGTCGGCTTCTCTAGTGAGAAGCGTTACTATCCTTGGGCCTAATGCAACCATGACCGATGCACTTTCCACTACCGTCTTTGTGATGGGGGTGAAAAAAGGGCTTAACTATATCAATGGTATCGCAGATGTATCGGCGATTATTATTGATGGCGAAGGTAAGTTGCACTACTCGAATGATTTGGTAAGGCCAGAACGACAATAATAAACGGGGATTGGTATGTCTGCTTCACCGATCGCATTAAATTATCCCACAGCATTTTGGCGAAAGATCGTTGAACAGCTGCCGTACTCTGTCTATGTTGGAGACTTAGAGCGCCAGTGCCTAATTTATACTAATCAAGAAAACTGCCACGCCAAATTCTCTCATCACGACGGCACCTTGCCTTTTAAAGATTGGTTTGGTTTTTTCTCCCAAGATGAAATTTTTCTGCTAAAAAAAGATATCGAACGTGTTTGCCAAGGCACAAGCGAGAAAACAATTGAACGCATTTTCAAAATGCGCTGTGAAGATTTTGAATGGGGATACTACCATCACACCATTTCGATGGTGGAACGAGAGATTGATCTACCGGGAAAAGGACTGCAATCCTCGAAAATATTTATTGGTATCGTTCGAGAAGTATCTGATGCTTTTTATCAAGGTCGAGAATTACGAGATAGTGAGGAACGCTATCGATTGTTAGCTAATAATTCCAACGACCTTATCTGGACTACCGATTGTGATTTTAATATTACCTACATTAGCCCTGCGGTAGAGAGCTTCACCGGCTATTCATTCGAAGAGCTGCTATTTTCCAAAGAGCCTAAGATCTTTTCTAAAAAAACCAATCGCTTAATTCGTAGTATTTATGTTAACGAATTTTGTTTGGAAGAGCTGAAAAACGCCAACGCCTGTGGCTTACAGAATTATGTGCGTCTGGAACAGCCGCTCTATCATAAAGACGGAGAGACCATCACAGTCGAGATTCAGTTGTCATTGCTGTTTAATGATTTTGGTATCGTCACTGGAACCTTAGGTGTTGCCCGTGATGTGACTGACCGTAAAAAAGTTGAAGGTGAAATGCGCTTGGCAGCTACTGTATTTGAGAGTTGCCGCGAAGCCGTTTTTATTACCGATCAAGATGGCGTCATGTTGCGTGCGAATGGTGCTTTTTATAATTATACTGGTGTTTGTGAAGCGGATGTGGTGGATAAGCACTTCAGTAGTTTTTGGGATGTACTTGAACCTGAGTTGTTCTTAGATAGTGTTCAAGCCGAAATCGATGTTAATCAAAATTGGCGCGGCGAGTGCAATTATATTGGCAAAGATGGAAAACGACCTTGCCTGTTGAGTTTTAGCGCCTCGCTTGATGAGCTTGGTCGAGTGTCCCATTATGTTGGTATCTTTCTAGATATCTTTGAAAAGAAGCAAGATGAACTAAGAATAGAGCGCTTGGCCTACTATGATGCGCTGACTCAAGTGGCTAATCGGAGCTTGTTTAGTGATCGTTTATCGAAAGCGATCCAGCAAGCCGAGCGTCGCAAAATGTCGGTGGCGGTGCTGTTCTTAGATTTGGATCGCTTTAAGCCTGTAAACGACTCTTTAGGGCATTCCGCTGGTGATTCCTTGCTGCAAGGGGTTGCCCGTCGATTGCAATACTGTGTTCGTGAAGAAGATACCGTAGCCCGTATGGGCGGCGATGAGTTTGCCATTATTCTTGCCGGATTAAATCGCGGTGAAGATGCTGAGCGAATCGTGTTGCGTACCGCCAATCGGATTATTTCTCAATTCGTATCGCCTTTCTTAATTGAGGGCAGAGAAGTTTATACCTCCACCAGTGTCGGTGTAGCTGTTTATCCGCGAGATGGCCTTGGCGCAGATGAGTTGTTACGGAATGCCGATATGGCGATGTATGAGGCCAAAAAGTCTGGCCGCAATAATTACCAGTTCTATGATTCTAAAATGAATGCCAAGGCAATGGAGCGATTATTCATTGAAAATGCCTTGCGCCGAGCTTTGTTGAATAGTGAATTTCTTTTCTACTTTCAACCTTACTATGAAGTGGGCGACCATTCTGTCGCTGGTGTTGAGTTACTGTTACGTTGGCAACATCCTCAGTTTGGTCTTTTGGAGCCGCAACAATTTATCGGATTGGCGGAAGAAACAGATCTGATTATTCCCATTGGTGAGTGGGTATTTGAACACGCGTGCAAATTAATGGCGTCATGGGGCAAGCAGGGAATTAAGCTGAGTGCGGTCTCAGTGAATGTGTCACCCTCTCAGTTTAAGCGCAAAAATTTTGTGGAGTGGGCGTTGTTGCAGGTGGAACGTTACCAAATCGATCCCAGTCAGATTGTTATGGAAATCACCGAAAGCGCATTAATGGCGGATGTGGATCACTCTCTTAGTGTGCTATCGGAACTGAAAAGTGCAGGGATCCGAATAGCCGTAGACGATTTCGGCACCGGTTATTCTTCGCTGAGCTATCTGCGTAAATTCCCAATCGATATTTTGAAAATTGATCGTGAGTTCGTTAAAGACATTATTGATGAGCCTGATGAGCTACCACTCATCCACGGTGTTATTAGTATTGCTAAGAGTTTACGCCTTAAGGTTATAGCGGAAGGTGTCGAAACGAGAGAGCAGTTTGATTTTCTAAGTACCCATGGCTGTGACGCTGTGCAGGGGCATTATTTTTCCAAAGCAGTGAGTGAAACGAGGTTTCGCGAAGTGTTAGCGGAAAGCAAAATGGCGGTAAGCCAAGAAAATTAGCTGCGCTGGGCAATGAGCCCAGCGGCTTTTTGAGTATTAACTTGGATAGTGACCCTGCAAGGCTTTATAAACCTCATCTTTGAAATTATCGGAGTCGGGATCTAAAGTCGTCAAAACTTCTGCCAAAACCTCGTTGTCTTCCTTGCCATTCCAAACCTTTATGTAGGTTCCTTCTTTGTAGCCATGATCTTGACGGAAAAAATTCAACACGTTTTTGCCAATGTATTGACGGAAAAGTTCATCAATATCCATGTCCATTAATGACATCAGCTGGCAAAAGTAAGGCACAGATATTTTCTTTTCGCTAAGGGTAAAGCTAGCCAATGCTTCGACAGCTTCTAGAAAATCACCACTGGCTTTTTCGTGGCCCCATTCACTTTTTATTTGCGTCGCGACTTGCTCGTAATCGCTGGAATCTATCAAGTAAGTACTCATACCAAAGTGCCAAATATCGACGATTTCTAATTTAATTTGTTCAATATCAGGCGTTTGCTTTTTCCACCACTTCCATCCGTAGTGGTCCATTAACTCTGCGCATTCCGTCCATATGGCGCGATACCATTCAAAGTTTTGGGCGCGCCATTCAGAATTAACTTTGGCGTTCATTTGGTCTTGAAGGGCAAGCATTTCACAAAGTTGCTTTTCCATCTACTCACTTTCCTCTAGTTTGTGCTATTGTTATTTTCCTCATTCTCGCACAGCAGCGCAGCGATTTCATTGGATAACTATTATGTGTGGCCGATATAACATTATCGACGATGCCGCTACCCGTGCTTTATTAGAAAGCTTGGGGATAGACGCCCGTCTGCCTACTCGGGTTAATATTGCACCCACGGAAAATGTTCCTGTCATCGTTCATGAAAAGCAAAAGCCTGCGATCCACGAAATGCGTTGGTGGCTCACTCCTTCGTGGGCCCCCGAAGTTTCTAACAAGTATTCGATGTTCAATGCACGCTCCGAAACTCTAGATACCAGTCGTGCATTTAAGGGGCCTTACCGACATCATCGAGGGTTGCTACCAGCATCTTCATTTATTGAATGGAGCAAAAACAATTCTGGTCAAAAACAACCCTACCTCGTAACGCCTGCGGAGGGCTGTTTTGCTTTTGCCGGATTATGGGATTCATGGCGAAAGGGCGATTCCTATTTAGAATCATGTGCAGTGGTTACCACTGAAGCCGTTGAAGGTTTGCGGTGGTTACACCACCGCATGCCGGTGTTAATCGAAGCGCCGGATTTCGAAGCCTGGTTGGATCCTACCACCGATAAAGCCACCTTAGATGAGATTCGTAGCAAAACGAGTTCCAGGGCTTTCAATGCCTATCCGTTGTCACCAGAGGTCAGTAACAGCCGCATAAAAGACGTTTCCCTGCTCGACCCTATTGATGAACCTATCGAAATAAAACATTAAAACGGTTGACTGAATAGTCCTATCCGCTATATTGATCCGTATAGAACTCGCTGGTTCTTAGAGAAGTGAGCAGTACAGGTAGTTAACGAGGGTAGAGAAATGGGATACAGCGCCACCAATATTATTGAGCTACAAAAGCTTATTGCGCCTGCGGTGTACGGTGATTTGGATTTATCCATCGAGCCAGAACGTTTTCGTAAAGAACCTGGTGACAATAGCATTGTTAAGCAAAATCCTCGTATTCAGGCGTTGATAAAGGATAAAGACAAGGTCGAGTTCTTTCGCCAACTGACGCTTATGGGGGATCCATTAGCTGACGCATTTGCTACAACTATCTCAGAGATTGGCTTCAAGAAAGCCCGCGTGATGCTTGACCAAGCTGCTGCCCATGGTGTGGATTCGGTGCCTGACGCACCGCAAACTCTGATTGATCTGATGAAGTCTATGGAAAATGAACCTGATTGGGTGGATTGGGACAAGATTGAATCAGCATCGAAAAACGCGCGAACCCTGACGGCCACTGCTGGTGAGGCAGTTGTTCGCGTCGCCTTTATGATGACCTATGTGAACGGTTACCAAGGGCTGCCTATGATAATGACCGGCGCTCTTACTAGTGATTCTGCAGCTAAGCGAATGAAAGAGACCGTGAGCACCTTTAAGCTTGCGACTTTACCTGGTGCTTTAAAACGCGGTGGCTTGGCTTATCAATCTGCCGTTAAAGTTCGTGTTATGCATGCAATGGTGAGAACCAACCTGCTTAAGAAAAAAGAATCGTGGGATTATGAAGTCTATGGTGTGCCCATCCCGCAAGTGGATCAAATGGGCGCGGCGCTAGCCTTAAACTATATGATGGCGCTCTATGTGCTTAAAAAAGATGGAAAATTTAATCCTGCAATGGCCGCCGCGGTGGAACAATCTCGGTATCTAGCCCATTTATTGGGTATGCATGATCAGTTTCTAAGTAATGATCCTGAAACCATTGTCGAAACTTGGAATATGGTGCAAGCAACGTTACGCCATAAGTTTGATCCACGAGGAAGACAACTCAATATCGCCACGTTGGAAGCCTTTCGACGCCATGGTAATAACTGGTTCGACCGTGTTTATCACCAATTGGATGTCAGTGCGACTCGTTATATGTATAACAAGATAGTTGGTAAGCGCACCGCAACTGAGATGGGCGTTGGTTTGGAAAACTATGATGGCTTAAGTTTTGCTGCCATGTTCCTACCCATTGGGGTGGGGTTTGGAGCGTTAAGTGTGCTGCGCCAAGTTCCTTTTGTGAAGAAATATGTAGAAGACTTTTGCATACAAGAAACGCTGAATCAACTGCAAAAAGAAGGGCAGGCTGAGTATAAGACTGACGCCCAGCAGTATAACTACGAGGCTTGATGACCGCTTTTTTTGTGCGGTTAAATTCGGCGCCAAATTTCTAAAGATTCACTATACTCCAGTAGATGATCAGGTCGGCTTTGTGCTGACATTTACTGGAGGTTCTAGCGGCAATGAAACCCAGAGTCTTAATTGTTGAAGACATCCCAGATAATGTGATGTTGTTGCAAGCTATCCTTGAAGATTTTCCAGCTGATATTGATGTCGCCTATAGTGGCGAACAAGCCATTGAAAAGGTAGCAGAGCATAGCTATGCCGTCATACTCATGGATGTGAATATGCCCGGCATGAGTGGCTTTGATTGCGTTGAAAAAATTCGCTCAAATGAACAATTCGTCCATGTCCCTATTATATTTATTACCGCCTTGGGGGACGCCTACGAATATACCAGCAAGGGATACATGCTAGGAGCTGTGGATTATATTGCTAAGCCTGTCGATGAGGAGATGCTCTGCAGCAAAGTAAATATCTTTCTGGAACTAGAGCGTAAACGAAATGAAACCGATGCAGCTTTAGCTCAAGTTAGAACCTTGCAACGTGATTATGAACAAATTTTAAATTTCATGGCAGAAGGAATTGTCGGATTAGATTTAGATAATTTTGTTACCTTTGCTAATGCAGCTGCTTGTACTTTATTAACCACTACCAAAGAACAACTTATCGGGACGCCGATTAAAGACTTTATCAATCCCAAAATTGATGATCTAGAGTGGCAAACATCCGACTTCGTACAAATCTTTCGAGACGGCCAATGCCATCATAAAGACGATAGCTTTTTCTGGCGCCAGAAAGAATTTCAGTTTCCAGTGCAATACACTCAATCTTCCATTCTTGAAGACGAGGCGGTGAAAGGTGGTGTATTGGTATTCCAGGATATTAGTGAGCGTAAAGAAATTGAAAACAAACTAATCAACTTGGCCAAGTTTGATCAGTTGACGGGGCTAGCTAATCGCACGCTTTATTGGGAGTTTCTTGATAAAGCCATCGAAGTGGCGAAGCGTAAGCAAGATGATCTCTACGTCATCTTTATCGACCTGGATCACTTCAAAGAAATTAACGATACCTTGGGGCATGATGCTGGTGACTTATTGTTGGTGCAAGCGTCGGAAAGACTGCGTTCAACACTGCGTTCGGCGGATTTGGTGTCACGGCTTGGTGGTGATGAGTTCGCGGTTATATTGCAACATGTTCATTCTGATGCTGACTTGGCTAATGTATGTATCAAGTTAATCGAGATGTTTGAGCAGCCCTTTGATATATTTGGGCAAGAAGCTTTTATTGGTTGTAGTATGGGTGTGGCACATTATCCAGAAGATGGTTGTGATGCAAGCACTGTCACCAAAGCAGCCGATACTGCTATGTACTCTGCTAAGCAAGCTGGGCGAAACAATTATAAGTTTTTCCACAAGGATATGCATGAGCGAGTACAAGAGCATATGGAGGTGGCGAATGAGCTACGCTATGCTCTGAGGAACGACCACATATATCCTCATTTCCAATTAAAACTAGATTTGAAAACACGCAAATATATCGGTGCTGAAGCGCTGGCAAGATGGCACCACCAAGATAAAGGGTTAATCTCTCCCGGGGTATTTATCCCTATTGCAGAAGATACTGGGCTTATTGCTGATATCGGGGAAACCATTTTAATTCGCTCCGGAACCCAGATGATTGACTTACTTAATTCTGTCGACTTGCCACAAAACTTCAAAGTGTCCGTCAATATGTCTGCAAAGCAGATACAAGAACAGAAATTTGCTGAACGCGTGTTAAAAATATTGGATCAATACAATATACCGAGTGAGCGTATAGAGCTTGAGCTAACGGAAACAGCCATTGTGCATTCTTTCCAAATGATCAACAGAGAGCTGAATAAGCTTCGTAAAGCAGGCATACATATTAGTGTTGATGACTTTGGAACAGGTTATTCCTCGTTGGCTTATTTAAAACGTCTTCCTATTGATACGCTTAAAGTCGATCAGGTATTTGTAAGGGACATTGGTCAGGATTCTGGCGATGAAGCGATTATCCGCGCAATTATTAATTTGGCCCATAGTTTAGGGATGAAAGTATTGGCGGAAGGGGTAGAAACGGAGGAGCAGCTCGAGTTTTTAATGGCTGAGGGTTGTGACCAGGCGCAGGGCTTTTTATTTAGCCGCCCAACAAGTGCTGGAGAGTTTAAATATAAACTCTCCAGCCATTACCAATAGTTGAACCAATCTTTAATTGACCCTTCAAATAGACTTTGACGTTCCTTTTTGGGCTTGATTTTTTTAGATGTGGCTTCCTCAGAAGCATCGGTGTCAGAGTCACTTTCTTGCATAATGTCTCCAGCATCCAGAGTGGCGTCAAGGTCGCTCTCTCCAGGCTCACCCAGCATTTTTATAGATGCTTCTCTATGTTGGCTAAATGCCATGTCTTGAAGGCGTGCAATGGCATAGAGAGCGTTTGCTTGAAGCTGCTGCACATGGGCTTGGCGGCGGTCTAGCTGTTGTAACGCTAATCCCTTTAAATAAACCCGGTGGCGAAGTAATTCGTATTGAGATTGTTTGTACAGGTCTTGTAAGCGACCCTGTAATTCTTCGATACGGTCTTTGAAGCCAGAAAAGCGCTCTAACCGCCCAGATCTAACTGCTTCGACTCGGGCAATATTCTGTTCTAAATCTGCTAATTGGTTTTCGATGAAAACCCTATCTTTGATTCGCTCCCAGCGGCGTTCGATGGCGGTAGAATTCAAGTCCCACATAAGGAGACCTTTAATCATACGGAAGCGATCTTTTTCTGCCTGATATTCAATGCTGTCGGGGAGCGCATTGACTTTTTCTTCCAACGTTGTGATGCGGTCAAGTAGTTCTAGTTGCTTGGTGTCAGCGGTGACCGTAGTATCATCGTTCTTAAAGGCATCACTTAACTTTTTATTGATAATCTCTAACTTTTCCGAGACTTCTTTATAAATCTTTTGGCCTTCTGCGACTTTTTCTTCAGCGGCTGGAGCAAGGCGATCCATTCGCTCAACATGGGCCGCGATCATTTCATGAAAGATGGGCACTTGTTGATGCCAGTGATTTAATACTTGCATTAATCGTTGGAGCTCGCGGTAATTGCGATAACTCTCATTAAAATCGTGAGTCGCAAATAGCTTGTACAGATAAAGCGATGACTTTTCCTGTGGTGGGGAAAAGGGTGGTATCTTATCTAATGGGTCAAACGAGAAGTCGATGGCAGGCGTTAATTGATCTACCCAGTCTTGGGTTTGAATTTGTTCTTTGATGTCGGCTAATCGTTGCTGCTCTACCTGATAGAAATCACTGGCTTCCTGGTAGCCTTGCAGCGCTTGTTGCATGGCACCCAAATTCTCATACACGTAAGGGATGTTGATATAAGCTTCTTGAACAGCCCGATCTGTATGAGAACGCTTAGTTAATTCCAGCCAGGGTGTAAGGGCTGATTTTGGATCTTCTGATTTGAAATGAGCCCATCCTAAACCTAATAAGCCGGTGTTTGCAGAAGCACCGTTTAAGCGGATGTTTTTGAAGGCTTGCTGGGCACTTTCGTATTTCTCTATTTCTAGATAATGCTTACCCAAGGCGAGGGCGGCTCTATCTTTAATGCCTTTTATAAGATCAGTGGTGCCTTTTCTACGTAATAGTTTCGCAAAGTACTTCTCCGCTTTCTCTGGCTGTTCTAAAAGCGAATATACGGAACCCAAATTTAAGTAAGCATAGGTGCTGAGATTTTCAGTATTGCGAATCTCGCGAAGATGTTCCAGAGCTAGCTCTAGATTGCCCTTAGAAATATAGTTTAACGCATATAACAGAGAAACTTTGGTTTGAACGTTATCACTTGGAATTTCAAAATGCGTCTTAAGCAGTTCTATTGATTTATCGGCGCTACCACGCTTGTAATACAGCTCCGCCAGATTAAACCAAATTTGTTCTTGAGTCTTAGGCTCGGTGGTATGCTCAAGTAGATCGTTAAAGATACGCTCAGCTTCATCGAGTAAGCCATAGCCGACAAAAAGTGAGCCAACTAATACTTGGATTTGCTCATCGTGATGGTCAAACTGATTTCTATAATCCGCGATTAACGCCTTGGTAATCGCGGAAAAGTATTTCTCTTGGAAATAATCGTAAAGAAACTCACCATAGGCCAAGTCCATGACTTCATGGGGTAAATCTAAGCGCAGCTCCTTTTTGGTGTCGACCTCGATAGGTCCGCCACTAAAAAAAGAAGATTGTGTATAGGCGTGGCTTGAAGACACAAAAGGTTGGGCTAGTGTTAAACCAGCACAACTAAGCGTTACTAGGCTGAGTTTACGCCATCTTGATGATTGCAACCGAGGCATACTCGTTTAATCCCACTCCTTCAATTGGAAGATGGGTTGTTTGCGCAGATCATCACCTATGATTTTGAGCTCGATATATTTGGTGCCGCTAGACTTTTCGAAGTCTAAACTAATGGCGCGACGATAATCTCTACCTTCTGGTCCAACACCGGTCACTACCGCCACCAATTCATGGTCGCCTGTGGTTAAGTTGCCGGTAAATAAACGTTGTACTGCACCACGTTCTAAGGCTTTAACTTCGCGTTTGGTATAAAGATGATTGCTAATGGGGCGGTCATCCACTTTTAAAGTCACGCCATCTAGTGCAAAGTATTCCTTTGCATCAAAAGAAACGAAGACATTGATTTGCGTGCTGCTGGGGAAGAGTAGGTCCTCTTCTAGCACAAATAGGTCACGGTTGATTTCTAGCACTTTTTCTTTCAGTGCTTGCATTTCGAGCTCGAGGCTCTGGCGAGAAGGTTGTTCAATCCCTTCTTCTTGGGCTTTGATTTCTTGAATTTTTTCTTCGTCGGTTGTGCCGTATAAGATTTCGTTGAGGTTAACAAACTCTTCCTCTTCTGGTGGAGTGGTTTGTTGCTCTTCTTCAGTATCGATGGCATCCACATCTTCGTTAAGAATTTCTTCTACGGATAAAAAATCACTGGGTTCACCGTCGTCGAGGTCTAACTCGATAACGGCTTCTTCTTCACCGATAGGTTCTAGGTCAGCTTCTAGGCTAGGGTCCAGATCTGCACTGAGATCAGTGTCATCTGAAACAAGATCTGCATCACTTACTTCCTCAATACTGAGTTCAGAAGCTGTTTCTTCTGCCAAAACGATAGGTTGAGCTTCTGTAGCTGCAAACGGGGTGGCTTGAGATTCGTTTGCTGACTGCTCTGCAAAATATCTTTGTGTTTCGATGGCCGCCCAAAGCGAACCGCCGATTACAAATGGCAGCACCCACAGCGCTCGACTGGATGTTTTTGCAAAACCTTTTTTCGTGCTCTTGGCAGCCTTCATAGGATTTCGTACCGATTATTCGTTAACTATTTTATTCAGTTTTTTCTTGTAGGTGTCGAGATGCTTGTTTCTATAGTCTTCTTGAATGAAGCGAATCTCACCGTCTCTATCCACGATAACTGTCGTGGGCAAGTCGTCCACCATATAGGCCTTTGCTACTTCGTGTTTTCCATCAAAAAGAATAGGAAAACTGAGCCCTAATTTTTGTCCGTGAAATGCCGATTCCTTTGGGTCCTCATCCATCCCAACTGCCCAAACTTGAAAACCTTTCTCTTTATGAGTTTGGTAAAGAGTTTCAAAGTCCTTCAGTTGTTGTGTGCAGGGCCCACACCAGGTGGCCCAAAAAGTCATCAGTATTACTTGGCCACGTTGCTCTGACAGCCGTAGATTTTCACCCAGGTTACTTTTTAAGGTGAAATTCTTGGCTTTGTCACCAATAAATAAATCTGCTCCCCAGGCTAAGCTGGGGAGAGTCAATAAGGTGATAAGCAATAGCTTTCTAATTGTCGTGGTCATCTGGGTCATGGTTATCCCGTCAAGAGGGTATAAAGTCGATGGGATAAGTGTCGTCCCAAACGTCCACATCCATTGCGCCAAAGTTAATGCGCTTAATCTTAAGCACAATCTTTCTCTCTAGTGCGGAATCCTCTAGCTCACTAGAAACCACCTCACATTTAGTTACTTCACCTGATGGTTGGATCACTAAACGCAAAACTAAAGTGCCTTCAAGCGCAGGGTTCTTGCGCAATGCGCGACGGTAGAGCGAGTAAATGCTGCCCTTATGGCGATCGAATACCAGCTGGATATCTTCAGTGGTTCGTCTCGCTTTGCCGTCCTTACCGCGGCGACGGGATTGCTCAGCCGCTGGATCCTCGATGCTACTTTCTACCTGAGTGGTGACCGCACCTGCGAGTGTTCCAGTGCCACCGCCGCCACTACTGGCTTTGGAAACCGCTACACCGCCACTGCCGCCGGCCGCCATACTGGTCAGTAAGGAGCGTTTGGTAGGATCCGGAGAATTACCCAACTGAGCGGTTTTTTGCTCTTGTTTCAACTTGGACAGATCTTCTTGATCTCTTAGATCTGCCAAATCATCAAAGACCGCAATAGCCGCTTTAGCTTTTTCCTTAGCGGTTTTCTTTTTGTCAGGCTTCTTCTCTTCTTTTTTCTTTTCTTCTTTCTTTTTCTCTTCCTTAGGCTTTTCCTCTTCCTTCTTCTCTTCTTTCTTAGGTGGAGGAGGGGGTGGCTTTTTCTTTTCCATGACCAGCTTAGCTAGTCGAGGTGGAATGGTTTCCACTTGGTCACGCTTTTTTTCAGGTACCGGAATATTGGGTACGATCATGACAAACGCCACGAAGAAAATTAAAAAGCATGCGACAACCTTACGAAAACGGGTTTCGTCTTCGGCGGTGCGGTCCCATGGTAAGCCAACGGTTGAGTAATAAAGCGTTTGGCTCATGATGATTGGTCCTCCGTTTTTCGCATAACCGCTAGCGAAATGCGGGAGTACTCGCTCTTACTACAAGTCATCATGATGCGACGCAGCAACTTATAGGGAATTTCTTTGTCCCCCATAATGGTTACTTCGCGTTCGGCGATACCAAATTCATTCACAGGTGCTGCACTTTTCCTTGCTTGGAAAAGCAACTCCGCTTGCAGATTTGGAATCGTATCGTTAGCAGAACTCAATACGCGGTCCACTTTCTCAACGGGGCGACCATTCACGATAATGTCGAATTCAGTCACCATCACCACCAAGGTTTCTTTTGGTAATTGTTCTGCCACGGATTTTGGCAGCTCAATACTTTTGTTGCTGGGCGGTTGCTGTGTATTGGATGAGTTCACCAATAGGAAGAAAACCAGAATGGTGAAAATATCCATCAATGACACTAGGTTGATACCAGCGGTCGCTTGATTTCGTTTATGGCGTCGATCCATACGTATTGCGCGGGTGGATTTCTTCATGCTGAAGCCTCCTGCGCAGTCGTGGATTGTGACGTTTTATTACTCGTATCCGGTGGTGCGTCACCAATGGAGATATCTGGGAAAAGCTCTGCTTGAACTTCTTCGCCATCTTGCTCTTGGGTGGTAACTCTCACTGAGTCCATTGTCTGCACTAACACGTCGTAGGGTGTGGTGCTTTCCAGTAACAGAGTAATTGCAGTGATATCAGGAAAACGATTCTTCACCGCCTTCAAGGTTTTCACCAAAGTCTCGTAGTCATACCCCTCTGCTGTATTCGGTACGATTTTTAATGGTCCTGTTTGGCGATCAACGATTTCCAAACGGTTTCCATAAATCAGTACTTCCAGCACGATGGGCGGTTTATTTTCTTCTTCCTGTTCTACCGTTTGGCCGGCAGGCAGGTTGAGTTGCAGTATCGACATTTGCGAGAACACAGCCATTATTAATAGAAACGGCACCAGAACCACCATCAGGTTCATAAAGGCCGTTATATTAATCTCGGCGTTAACTTCTCGGTTGCGTCGGGCGCGTCCTCTCATGACAGCTCCTGAACCATTCAGCCAGCGTTAGGCGTTTTCACTTTGTTGTTTTGCTTTTGCTTGCGCTTGGTTTTGTGCTTGACGGAACACGTTTAAGAACTTCACAGAAGCCATTTCCATGCTGTCAATAAGCTGATTGGTTTTGGATTGTAAGTAGGTAAAACACAGTAGTAATGGAATCGCAGCCATTAGACCAAATGCGGTTGTGTTCATCGCTACCGAAATACTGGCAGAAAGTAAGTCAGCTTTTTGTGCTGGATCGGCATTCGCTACCGCAGTAAATGCATTGATCAGACCCATGATGGTACCGAGTAGACCAAGTAGGGTGGCAATGTTTGCAAAGGTCGCGATGTAGTGAGTGCGTCTTTCCAAACTTGGAATGGCCTCCATTAAGCCTTCTTCCATGGCCATTTCAATTTCATCATGACGAGTGGCATATGAACTACGAGACAAACCGTAAACAAGAATTTTTGAAACCGCAGCAGTGGACTTTTTTGCTTCTTCCATAGCAGCTTTGAACTTGCCCTGCGTTAGCAATGGGAAAAGCTTTTTCCAAACCATTTGATTACGGGTTTGGGTTAAGTTGAGGTAGATAAACCTTTCGAGAACGATCGCAATCCCGATTAAGAATACCAACAAAATAATGTACATGAAGGGGCCACCGTCGTGGAAAAAGCTGACCACTGTATTAAAAAAACCGGCGCTTTCGGCTGTGGCTTCAGTGTTAACAGTCGGTGTTGGCATTACAATCTCCTGAATTTGCCTCGTGGTGCATTTATTAGTTTTATAAAACTAGTTCATAATGTCGCGTGAATCGAATACTTCTAAAAAATGAGCAACTTACGAGCTATTCCGACCCCTGAATGAGGTTAAAGTATTCAATCTCTCTGCGCAATACATCGCGATCTATGGGTTGTAGGCTTTCCTCTAACACGGATTGTGCAGGGGAAGGGCGTATATCCCAAGGATCGGCGTTGAGTTCTCGTCCTTGCCAAGGCACAACGTTTAACACGTTGGGTGCCTCTTTGGTTCCAATAATCGTGGTGCCTGTGGTTTCTTCAAATGCCGGCTTTTTTTGATCCTGCGTTTCTTCAGCATTTGCAATACCACTAAAAGCTAATAAACCAATCAGGAGGCCGGTGGCAAGCTGCGGATTCTGTTTTTGTGCTGCGGTTAAGGTTTTCATAGGAAAAGCTTATTTAATCCGTCGTTTAATTTCTTTTAGCCAGCCCGCAACTTTTTTGTTCGGTGTGGGCTGCAGTGCTTGGTACGCCTCAAATTCGTTAAACGCTAATACTGGATCATGTAAGTATAAATCCGCTAGTACAGCTAAATTGTAGTGCGCTTTGTCGTAATTGGGTTCAATTCTTATGGCAGAAAGATAGGCTTGTTTGGCTGCTTCGAATTTGCCAAGCTCGCGATTGATCAAACCAAGCTCATTCATTAGGTAAGGATTCTGGGTTTTGTTTAAAATTGCTTTTTGCAGCAAGGCCTTAGCTTGTTCTAGTTTGCCCTGTTGGCGCAGGATGATGGCTTGGTTCACGATGGGCCCTGATAAGCTGGGATAGCGCGCCCCGATTTCCTGGAACAATAAAAGTGCATCTTGCAGGCTTCCAGCTTTCATAGCATCCAGGGCGCGATTGTAATCGCCACTAGCTTTGCTAGCCTCTATGGCTTGTTGTTCGTTCTTGGCTACCAGCGGTTTGGGTCTTGGTGTAATTGAGACAGGTTCCGATGCTACTTCTTTAGCCTTTGCTGTTTTCGTGGCTTCCAGAGGCTCGCTATCGGTGCTTTCTGGAGCTGGTTGATCCACCGTTTCTTCAACTGCCACTTTTTTGGCTTCTGGTTCCACTACATCTGCTTCTTTAGCATCAGGAGAGTCAGGTTCAATGGGTTCAGCTTCTGTCTCAACGCTTACGGTTTCGATTGCTTCATCTTTCTTTGGCTCATCAAGATCTTTACGGCCCGTAAAGAACTCAAATAGCGAGGAGGGTTTTTCTTCTTCAGCTTGGTCTACTTGGTCTTTAGATTTTATTCTACCGCTTGCATCCGCTGAGCTTTCGGGGGCTGCGTCTTCATCTTTGTCCGATGGTTTTTCTTCGGAGCTATCGTAAATATCTAACCAGCTGGGTACTTTCATCTCATCTTTAGAGGTCGTCGCGCACCCAGAGGTGAACAGCACCAAGCCAAGCACTAACCACAGAGCAGAGGAATTAGTAAATCTCATCGATATACTCCTCTTTCAATTCTGGCTTGTTGTAGCGGCCAGGCATCAATGCTTCTAATGACTTGTAGCTTTCCTTAATCCACTCATCCCAAACACCGTCGAGCGTTCGTTCGGTATTGGTTTGAAAAATTTCGATTGCCTTATCCTCAAAAGGTATGGCTTGATCTTCTAGTAAGATGTCATATTCTTCCAGTGCCAACTCATCCAGGCCGCGAGGGCGCTCGCTGTCCATGATAGAGCTCGCGAAATCTTTGTAAATCTCACCAATGCGGTGAGTGGATTTTGTGGTTTGTTCAATCACACCGATTTCCGCAATACGCGTATAAGCCTTGGTGGCGGATTTCATAGCGTTACGCTTTTTCTTCAGCGATCGTTTTAACGGCTGAGTCAGGCGAATGCGCTTGTATTGATTGTAAACTGGCTCGGCTAGTTCCACTGCAGACTTAGCAGCCAGTTGTTGAGTCTTCTGGGTGTTCTGGTCTTTACCTTTGAAATAGTTTTCAACGATCTTGTTGAGCCAGAAGTTACGCTTGTTCTGATCACCTTGCTCTTGGTATAGCGCGGCTAATCGTTCTTGTGCTTCCATTCGTTGGCCGAAAGGTTCTTCATAGGTCCAATAAAACGACTTGTAAAGGGCAATGGCCTTAGTGGTATTTTGTGTTTGATCGTATAGTTTTGCTGCTTGCCAAGAAGCTTCTTTGGCTACCTCGGGATTCGACTCTTTATTAACAGCAGCGATAGTCTCAAGCTCTTTTGCTGCTTGCGCCCAGCGACCGGTTTTTTCATAGGCTAAGCTGAGTTTCGCGGGCAGAGTTGGAATCAATTCATGCTTTGGATAGTTCCTACGGAAGCTTTCCAATACCTCGATGGCGCTGCTCCATTCTTCTAATTGCAGCAAAATATTAGCAGCATCATATTCAGCAGCAGGGCGCACTTTAGAGTTTGGTTCCACAATAGCAACCCTTAAGAACTCTGCAGCGGCTTCTTTCGGTTTGTTCATGAGTTGCAAGGCTTCCGCCTGCTTGAAGATTGCAGTGGCGCGATTTTCATGAAACTTTTTCGCTTGAGCGTTGCTTAATTTTGCGACCTCAAATACGCGAGTGATGGCTTCTTCCGCCTCTTGCCAGCGGCTGATATCAAAGAGTGCATTGGCCCGGGTAACCCAAGCTTTTTCCCACAGGTTTTTGGGTGGCGGAGGCACTAATTTGATCATCATCATCGTTGATGTGATTACGCCTTCCATATCGTTTAGTGCTAACTGATCTTCGATGACATTGTTAAGAATACCTGGTGTTTCGGGGTGAGCCGGAAAACGCTTTACAAACTTAAGCGAACTGGAGGTTTTCTTAACAACCCAGCCATGACGCTCCGGATCATTCTTATCCAGTGTCTGAATAAATTCTTGGTAGGAAAGCAGAGCGAAGTAACCAGCTTTCTCTGATGCCTCGTTGTCCGGATAGTAGTAGGCAGTGCGTTCAAACTCTTCGATGGCGCCACGGAAATCTTTTGCTGCGAACAGTACTTCGGCCAACAGTTGGTTCATCTTTGGTGAGAATTGATCCAGCGGGAAGGTTGTCAGATATTCTCGATACCAGCGGGCAGCAATTAAATAGTCGGTGTCTTTCTTACTGTTCTGAGCCTTTGCATGATAATGATTAGCTAGCTCTACTAGATGTTGTTTAAGTTCTTTTTCATAAAGCTTGCGTGATTCAGGAGTGGTTTGCTTCCAATAATCACTATAAACCCCGTACTTGGTAACAAAGCGTTCTTTGTAGGGCAGAACCAAGCTTGGGAAGCCACCTTTCAAGAAAGTATCGATAACTTTCGATGACATTGAAGGTGCCATCGGATGCAGAGGATGCGCTTGGGTGAAGGCTTCGTAGGTGTCGGCTGCGTCTTTAAAACGCTCTTGATAAAGATACAGGCTTGCCAGAGCGCTATAGATCTCTACTTCATAGTGCCGACCACCATTAGTTTCGAAAAACTCCTTGATGCTTTCGTAACCTTCTAAATTCGAAAATGCCAGTGCGGTAACCCTTAAGGTGTCGTCTAAGATTTTGCGTTGGGTTTTGGTTATTGCTGGTTGAGCAGGGGCGTCTTGTTCCGTTTCTGTTGTTGCTGCCGTTTCCGTTTCTTTGTCGGCAGTTACCACTGTTTCGCCGGATTCTTTCTCGGTGTCTTCTGGAGCAACACTCTCTCCATTTACCGTGATCAGAGCTGGTTCTAGTGCGGATTTAGATGTGCCAGAGTCCTGCTCTTGAGTATCGCTGGATTGAGCAGAGGAATCGAAACCTTGATCGCGTTCCCCCTGTTCATTTTCTTTTTTCGGCGGTGGAGGTGGCGGTAAATAAATGTCCATTAACGCCACAAAGTCGATAACGGACAGGTCGTAGTCGCCTAACTTGTACAGCGACCAACCATGCTTATATAGAGATTGTTCGTAGAAAGCCGTATCTTCACCAAAGTTCAAAACGTCTTTGTAGGCTTCTGCAGCCGCTTCGTATTCGCCCAGTAGGAACAATTGCTCGCCGCGGCGAAATTGGGCTTCCGCGTGATATTCACTTTGCGGAAATTTCTCGATAAGTAGATTTAGGGTATTCAGTGATTGCTCAGGCGACGCATTCAAGTCATAAGCTTTCGCTAGCAGGTAATAGGATTCTGAAAGGTCGATACCCGGTGCAGCGTTATTGATAATCTCTAGATAGAGCTCAATGGCGTTATTGTAGGTGAGCTTGCTTGCAGGGGTCGCAGGATCAGCTTCTATGCCTAATGGAATCTCTGTGGATGCGGCTTCGATTGAAGGTTCCTGTGCCGCTAGGTCAGCCTCGTCTAGTTCGCTGAGTAAGCGCTCCTCACTACCCACCATGGTTAAGTCAGCCATGCGCCGTAATATGGCTAAGCGCTCTTCCGGTTGGGTAAAGAGTACCAAGGCCTCTTTATAAGTATCGATTACAGCCTCAGCGGAAATGGGATCCAATTCTTGCGCGTTGATGGTGATATCTACCGGTTCTAAATCACCCAGGGTGAGCTCGCCTTCATCTTTGTAGGCACGATCCAATGGAGTACGCTCTTCAGGCGCCATTAGTGAGCAAGCTGTGATAGCCAACGCTAGGGAGGTGGTCGCAAATTGCTTTAACCAGGTTTTGCGCTGGGGAATGGAATCTGTCACAGGTTCGGTATTCCGTTTCTACTTCTTATTAGACTGTCGAAAAAATTGTTATTTAAACTATGTAATTGATAGCGATATTGACTATGTCTGTTTAGACCGGTGCTCTTTCGTTGTTCGTTTTCTGCGCCAAGATGCATAACCTGCTGCTTTGGTTTTTGCTTGGGTTGTTGCTCTTGGAAATTTCGCGAATCTGTAGCACCCAAAACGATCGCACAGTTTCCTGGGTTTTTGACCCTAAGAATCGTTATCATAGCTTATTATTAGTGAAAGTGTTTATGTAAGGTAGCGATTTTTAGTCACTTTTTCAAAACTGGTCACAACTTAGACGGAAGCAAACCGCCCTGTGGAATCACATAAAGCATTGCCCGATTCAGACAACACAATCTTTCTGATTGATGCAAGCATATACATTTTCAGAGCTTGGTTCGGTATACCAGATCACTTTTTTGATGATTTCAGCCGTTCCGTGAATGCCGTTCGCGGTTACGGCTTGTTTCTACAGAAGTTTTTGCGCTATGCGCGGCCAACAAAAGTAATAGCGGCCTTTGATGAAAGCTTGGAAACTGGCTACCGTCATCAGCTTTACGAGCCTTATAAAGCCAATCGTGCATTACCCGATGAAGATTTGGCATATCAATTGGAGCGCTGTAAAAGCCTGACGACTGCTATGGGCATCACAGCAGTTGCTAGCGACATTTATGAGGCAGATGATCTTATTGCTGCAGTGGCTAAGAAGCGTCGGGAAAAGGGCGAGCAAGTGGTTGTGCTTTCCACAGATAAGGATCTCGCACAAATGATTGGGCCCCGCGATTTTCTATGGGATTTTAATGGTGACTGTTTATGGGACCAGGGGGCATTAAACGAATCATGGGGTTTTCCAGTGGAGCGGGTGGCGGATTATTTAGCGATAGTGGGGGATAGCATCGATAATATACCTGGGGTTGCGGGGGTTGGTGCGAAATCTGGCCAAGCGTTATGTCGTGCTTTTGCCGATATAGAAGATCTTTATGCCAATCTTGATCAAGTGAAACACTTGCCCGTAAGAGGTGCCCAGAAGTTACAACAAAAACTAGCGGACGCTGAGCGTGATGTACGTCTCTTTAAATCCCTGACATTGCTGCATGATCAGGCGAAGTGTTCCGCTAGCGATAAAGCAGTTAAGCTTCAGTATCGCAAATTAGACAGCTATGGTGGCTGGTTAAATGAATCGGGATTAACCTCTATTCTAAACACTAAATGGTTGAGCGAATTCAAAGGTTCTTAAGCAATTGGGTGTTTTAAGCGGGCTTACTGGTGATACCGCAGATCTTATTCAAACTAAAGGAATTCATTAATGGATAGAGCTATAGAATCGTTTATAGCTGAAAAGACGGTTGAGCACTGTGGTAGTGAATACCAGGATCTAAAGCTAAGACGCTCAGGGGTTGGCTGTATTAATGAAACCTGGGAAATTTACGGCGATAATTTGGCTTCCCTGTTTTTAAAGCTGGGAAGAGCGACAGCTCATGACATGTACCTTCGAGAAATGGAGGGCTTGTCGCTGCTCAGCCAAGCTCAGAAAATCAAAATACCCAAAGCCTATGCGGTCGAGAGTAATGATGACTGCGCGCTGCTTATTATGGAGTTTATTCCTCTGCAGCCTTTGCGAGTCGCTTCTGAAGTGGCGTTGGGTGAAGGGCTCGCTGAACTACACTCTTTGACCAGTGAAACGTTTGGCTTAGCGAATGATAACTACATAGGTCGTTCTCTGCAGCCCAATGAGTTGTGTGATGATTGGTGGGATTTTTACTGTAATCAGCGTTTGGGCGTTCAGTTGGCGATGGCTGCTGATAATGGCATGCGTGGTGAATTACAGGAGCGCTTAAAAACCCTAATCGAGCATATCCCGCAATTCTTTAAGTTCCATCAGCCCAAGGCATCATTACTTCATGGTGATTTGTGGAATGGCAATGTCGCTGCTGATCTGTCCGGTACGCCGGTGATTTTTGATCCTGCCGTTTATTATGGTGATGCGGAAACGGATATTGCCATGAGTCAAATGTTCCAACCTTTGGGGAATGCTGTTTATGACGTCTATTACAAGCATTTTCCTTCCCAACCAGGTCATGACTTGCGACGACATTTATATGATCTTTATCATTGGCTAAATCACTTTAATCTATTTGGTGTGACTTATTTGGGACAAGTCGAAAGATCTCTTGATGCCTTACTGCTTAAAATGCTGTGATTGAATAACTTAATAGCAAGTTCAATTAACTGCTATAAAATCCCAGAAAATTGAAAAGAACCACAAACATCAGAAGTCTAGAAAGGAAAACCATGAAACTTGTAGTGGACGAAAATATCCCTTTGGCAGAAGCATTCTTCGCTGATCTTGGTGATCTCACTTTGTTACCAGGTCGAACCATGACTGCTGCTGATGTTAAAGATGCTGATGCGCTTTTGGTGCGTTCTGTCACTGCTGTTAACGCTAATTTATTACAAGGTTCATCGGTTAAGTTTGTGGGCAGCGCCACTATTGGAGCTGATCATTTAGAGACTGCCTACTTGGATCAACACAAAATTACTTGCGCGACGGCTCCGGGATGCAATGCGGTAGCGGTAGTGGAGTATGTTGCTGCGGCGTTGCTAGAGCTAGCGGCGTTGCGTGGAGAATCTTTTGCTGATCGTTCGATTGGTATTGTGGGATTAGGAAATGTTGGTTCCCGCTTGAAGAAGGTCATGGCTGACTGGGGATTAACGGTGCTTGCCTGTGATCCACCGTTGCAAGAGAAGGGAGAACCTGATTTGGTTTCCCTAGAAGAAGCTCTTCAAGCCGATGTGGTGAGTATACACACCCCATTAACCCGTTCAGGAGATCACCCGACCTATCACTTATTTGATGCCAAATTATTGGACACCCTTAAGCAGGGTGCTGTTCTTATCAATGCCTCCCGTGGTGCTGTGATTAACAATAATGATTTAAAAGCCTTCTTGGAGAGGCGTAGTGATGTGTCGGTAGTTTTGGATGTTTGGGAAGGCGAGCCTTTCATTGATGCTGAATTAGCGCAGCGAGTCGAGATCGCTACACCCCATATTGCGGGTTACTCGTATGATGGCAAGGTCAAAGGCACGGCCATGATCTACAAAGCGCTGTGTGATGCTATGGGATTAAAGACCAAAAACACGTTAGAGGATTTGATGCCTGATAGTGCATCATTAACCATTGATCTCAGCGAAGGCGTAGTGATTAAATCTTGTCGCGACCTGGTACAGAGAGTGTATCGAATTGGCGAAGATGATCACAATCTCCGAACTTCACTTCAGCATCCTAAAGATCATCGGATAGCTGCGTTTGATCAGTTACGCAAGCACTATCGAGTGCGACGAGAGTTTTCCCAGGTATCCTTGCGTGGTGCTGAACAATTAAAAAATGAATTGCCTGCTGCTGAACTAGAAAAAATTCAGGCTCTGGGTTTTCGTTTACCCAGAGCCTGAATTTGTTACTGAAACTTATTTGTACTTTTAGTTTTTACAGATCGATTTTATTAATGCTGATGAATCTGACGGGGGAAAAGCCACTCGTTAGATAGATCGTTACAGGCTCGTTGAATCATTTCTTCTGTTATTGGTACTTCGCATCCGTTCTCATCAATGATCGCGGCACCGTGAAAATCTCTTTCCGTAGATAAGTTTTGATCAGTTGCTTCCGACATTGTTGGCTCCATGGTGGGCTTGATTACCGACTCTAATCCTGTGCTGGCAATGCGATGGTTAGATGCTTGGTGCTTTGCTTGGGACATGCTTGACTCCCGCTCACTCTCGTTTTATGTACACCATACTGCGGAACTATGACTGCTATGTGACTAAAATGTGGCTAGCAGAAAACAGCGGCTGTAGGTTTCTCTTCTTATCTTTAAGTATAAATAGAGAAACATAGGGCACCAGGTAACGGTAGAATTCATTTGTAATGAAAATTTGCAGTTTGAGATTATTTGTTATGGATAGGCAGATCTTTCTTGACTAGCAATCTTAGGCGTTAGGTTAACTCCCTAGTAAATTGACTACTATTTAGTTAGTCTTGCGGCTCTGTTGTTTTGGAAATCCTTTATGAAACTTTTTCGAATCGGCCTAATAATCAATCCGTTAGCGGGCATTGGTGGTGCTGTGGGTCTGAAAGGCAGCGATGGTGAGGTGGTGGTGAGAGAAGCTCTTGCCTTAGGTGCGGAAAAACGCGCCCCTGTGCGTGTACAACAAGTTTTGCAGCGACTAGAACCTTATAAAGAAGCGTTACAGATTGTGACGGCGCCGGGTGAAATGGGGGCAGATGTCTGTCAAGCGCTGGGTTTTGACTATTCGGAAGTTGGCCAGTTAAGCGAGCACACTTTAACAACTGCTGCAGATACAGAGCGTTTAACTCAGGAAATCGTAGCTGCCAATGTCAAAGTATTAGTATTTGCAGGCGGAGATGGAACAGCTCGAAATATTGTTAACGTGATTCCAAAAGATCAGCTTTGTTTGGGCATACCAGCTGGCGTAAAAATTCATTCGGGAGTTTATGCGGTGAATGTTCACGGCGCCGCTGAAATTATTGAGCAATTGCTGAAAGGCGAGTTAGTTAGCGTGGCTGAGGGAGAAGTTCGTGATATCGATGAAGAAGCCTTTCGTCACGGAGTTGTTCAAGCTAAGTACTATGGTGAATTATTAATACCAGTCGAGCATCGTTATTTGCAGCATGTAAAGTGTGGCGGTCGAGAGATTGAAGAGCTCGTGTTGCAGGATATTGCTGAATATTTAATTGAGCAGATGGATGAAGATACTGTTTATGTGATGGGGCCTGGCACCACAACTCGTGCGGTAATGGATGCACTTGGGCTAGAGAACACGCTTTTGGGTGTAGATCTTATTCAAGCTAAACAAGTGCTCGCCAATGATGTTACTGAACAACAGATTCTCGATTGTATTCACGGCAAGTCCGCAAAAATGATCGTTACCTTGATTGGTGGTCAGGGGCATATCTTTGGTCGCGGCAATCATCAAATTAGTCCCAAGGTTATCCGCCAGATCGGTTTAGAGAATATCGTTGTGATTTCGCCGAAAAGCAAACTTCAAGAACTTGAAGGTAGACCACTGTTGGTGGATACCTATGATGAAGCCTTGAATGAATCCTTGTCTGGACTTATTGAAGTGATCACAGGTTATGAGGACAGAGTCGCTTACCGGGTCGCTTTCTAAACTCTAAAACATGACATCGGATTAGTTATTAAGCTTTGGCAAGCGCCAGTTTTTTTCAATGGCTAGGATTCGCAAAAGTGTCACGACACTAATGCACAGGATCATGCCGACCCATTCTTGATCGAGTTCCTCTGCAAATATCCAGTAAAGCACTCCACCTAATATTGAGGCGGTGGCGTATATTTCTTGCTTGAGAATGAACGGTGCCTGGCCACACAGAATATCGCGAATCATGCCGCCAAAGGTGCCTGTAGCGACCCCCATTAAGATGGCTACGGTCGCTGACATACCGCTATCGATCGCAATTTGGCAACCAATCACCGTAAACAACCCCAAACCAAAAGCATCGGACCAAAGTAACCAGCGATTGACGATTATTTTCGATAAGAATGGAAAGCTAAGTACACCGGTGGCTAAAGCAATCCATATGTACACGTTATCATTGATCCAAAATACCGGCACTCGCCCAAGGACTAAATCACGAAAGGTGCCACCGCCGATAGCAGTTACTAATGCCAGCACTAATCCACCATACCAGTCCAGGCGCTTTTCTTTTGCTGCTAAAACCCCTGATAGGGCAAATACCGCCGTGCCGAACAAATCTAAAAAGTAGAACATAGCTTGGATATCAATTTATTGGGTCGTTAACTTATTTTTCACATCTAGTTCGCGATTAGTTTACATGACCCTCACTACGATCCCCACCACGAGCAGTAAAATTCAATCACGTAACTATGGTGGAAACTATGAAAAAACTCGGTTTAGGGGTAATCGCATTATCAACCTCCTTATTGTGGGGCTGTGGTGGTGACAGTAACAACAATTCAAGTGCGGACGAGGATCGTGCGCAAGCGGAAGCAGCAACTGCATCAGTGCGTGCGGTACATCTCTCTCCGGATGCACCTGCAGTAGATGTGCTAGTGAATGGTGATGTCGCTTTGGAAGATGTGGCTTATCGCGATGCTAGTGGATTCCTGGCTGTTGCTGAAGGAACTCAATCTCTTGCAGTAAACGTTGCTGATACTACAACAACTGTTATTAGTGCTGATTTAGCGTTAGCGGCAGATACCAAGTACACGGTGTTGGCTGTTAATAATGTTGCCAGTATTGAGCCATTGGTAATTACTGATACTGATACGCCTGCCGATGGCTTCGCACAAATCACCGTTGTTCACGGTGCGCCAGCAGCTCCTGCAGTCGATGTTTACGTGAGCGCACCTGACGCAGACTTTAGTGGTTTATCTGCAACATTATCTAATATCCCTTTTAAAGCGGTATCTGATGAGCTTGAAGTCCCAGCTGGAGACTATCGAGTGCGTGTTACTCTAAACGGCGAGTCTGATGTGATCTATGACTCTGGCGCTTTGGCCTTAGCGGACGGTGTTGAGTACATTGCGGTAGCGTCTGAGGTTAGCGAAGGGCTTTCACCTATTGGTCTCACTGTATTGACCGACATTGATAGCACACCATTTGTGTTGGTAGACGATGCGCGTACTCGTGTACGAGTAGCCCACGCTTCAGCAGATGCTCCAGAAGTTGATGTATCTGTCGATTCTGCGGCAGTGCTTACCGATGTGCCTTTTGGTGTAGCATCAGGCTACTTAGAATTATTGGGCGACACCTATAACATCGATGTTGCCGCGTCTTCTTCTGGTGCTAGTGTAATCAACGCCGATTTGGCTTTTGATGCTCGCCAAGACTACACGGTGATTGCGTTAAATGATCTTGCGAACATCGAAGCTTTGATCCTTGAAGACGATAACTCAGCTCCGGGCGATGGTAATGTCAAAGTTCGCCTAGTGCATGGCGCAAAATCTGCCGGTCTGGTCGATGTTTATATCACTGCTCCTGGCGCAGATATCAGCGCAATTGAGCCAAGCATCAGCGACTTCGCCTTCAAAGCAGATTCTGGTTACTTAGAAGTTGCCGCTGGCACCTATCAAGTGCGTATTACCGGCGCTGATAGCAAAGGTGTCGCCATCGATACAGGCGCATTGACTCTCGCTGCTGGTGTTGTGCGAACTGCAATTGCCTTAGATCCACCTCCAGCAAGTAGTGATTTTGGTGTATTGCTTCTGGAAGATCTCAACTAAACCTAGACAAGCGGTAGTCATTCGGCAGATGTCCTTGTCATCAAGGCTCTGCCGAACTTAGTCTACTAGTGAAGTCTAGGTTTTCTTTTTCAGGGAGCGGGGCAATGACCAATGTACATGAAATTCACGGGCGTGTATTAATCGTCGAAGACAATCGAGATATTGCTGCATTGCTTGTTGATTTTTTCACCGAGCAGGGACATATCGCTGACTACGCAAACGATGGCTTAACCGGATTGCATCTGGTGTCTGCCAACGATTATGACGTAATTATCCTAGACCTCGCTCTTCCTGGCATTGACGGCATTGACCTTTGCAAACGTATTCGTACCGCTCTGAATAGCGATACGCCAATTCTAATGCTCACCGCCAGAGATTCGCTTAATGAAAAGCTTATTGGTTTTGATTCCGGCGCTGATGATTATTTGGTGAAACCTTTTGAACTACTGGAGGTTCACGCACGAGTGCAGGCATTGTGGCGTCGTTCATTACATAGCAATCGCTCCGAACTCGCAGTGTCTAATTTAACGCTTGATTTGAAAACCCTGACGGTGGAACGCAGTGATCAAGCTATCAAGCTAAACCCTGTGCGCTTAAAAATATTGCGACTTCTGATGGAAAATTCCCATCGGGTCGTTACCCGTCGTGAACTGGAAACCTACGTTTGGGGCGACGAGCCTACGGAAAGCGATGCGCTTAGAACTCATTTGTCAGCCATACGGCAGGCAGTGGACAAACCTTTCAATAATAAACTTCTGCACACCGTGCACGGCATAGGTTACAGACTCTTCGATGAAACGGCTGCTTAAGGTTTTTGACTTTAGTGTGGTACAGCGCTGGTTTATTCAAGCGTTGTTTATTGTCTTTGCTGTGTTGTTGAGTATCTTCACGGTCACATTGATCTTAGAAAAAAGCTTAGTAAAGCAGGCGCTCGAGTTAGAGGCCGAGGCTTTTATTGAAAGCTACCGACTTGATGAAAATTTTCCTCTGCCGCGCACACGTAATCTAATCGGTTATTTAAGTCTGCCGGGTAATCCAGCCCAACTACCTGATGAAATTGCTGATCTTTATCCAGGCCTGTATCCCGAGATTGCTTTCGAACAAAGGGAGTTACCCGTTCCTGTGTTCGTGAAAGATTTCGACGGTAACCGTTTGTACCTGGTATTTGAGGGTGCCAACGTGGATCGATTAGTTGGTATTTTTGGATTGGTGCCACTGTCGGTGTTACTCATCATTATCTACACTAGTAGCTGGATTGCCTATCGAATCACCTGGCGCGCTGTATCCCCCATTTTGAGTATCGCAAAAAATATTCGTGAGTCGGATCCAGATGGGCCATCCCTTTCTTTGCCTATGGGGCGATTATCTGGAGAGACTAGAGAGTTAGCTTTGGCTCTTGAGGATTACGCTGAGCGTATTGATAATTTTGTTGAACGTGAGCGCCAATTTACTGCAGACGTGAGTCATGAACTTCGTACACCGATGACCATTATTGATGGTGCCGCCCAGTTTTTAGCGACCGAAAATGGCTTGAGCCTGAAAGGCGCTGAACGAGTACAAATGATCCGCAGAGCCTGCAGCGACGTTAATGAGATGATTACGGCTTTCCTCATGCTAGCTCGCGAAGAGGCTGAGAAAACCACGCTGCTTATTGATGTGGCTGATGTGGTGGAATCCGAGATGGTGAAGCTACATAACGTGTTGGATAAAGATGACCTGAAGTTGAAGGTCGATATTCAACAAGAAATGAAAACCGATACTCCCAAAAATGTCCTAGAAATCATTTTGGGGAATCTATGCCGTAATGCATACAAATACACTGAAAAAGGCGAGATCAGTGTGGCGGTAACGGGTTCTTCAATTACGGTTTCAGATACAGGAAGAGGCATCCCTGAAGATATATTGCCTACTATTTTCAAGCGACACGTACGCGGTCGAGGTCATCAACAAGCGGGAGAGGGTATTGGACTAGCCATTGTAAAGCGCTTATGCGATCAGTTTCAGTGGAATATCTCCATCGCTAATCAATCAACCGGTGGTGTATTAGTTACCTTATCCCAGGCGCCTTCTGTTTGGCAGCAGGCTTCAAACTAATTCAATCTAAGTTTATCTGATGTAGTAAACTAGCGCCCTATGGGACTAGTTATAGATTTTATCGAGCAGTTTATTGGTGAATTGAATGGCCAAGCGGTTAGCCAGGGCGGTAGCCTCCTGGATTCTGACTGTCAGCGAATCTTTCATGGCCGTGGCCACACCTTCGAAGGGCTGGATTTTGTCACTGTGGATTGGTATCCACCATTAATTTGGATCACTTTATTTAAAGATCCGGGTGATTCTTGGCTCGCAGAATTCAGATCCCAATTACTCAAACTCGAATCTCTAGTTGCTAAGCATCAAATCTCGGCTCACATTCAAATGCGCTATTTATCAGGTTCTCCCGTTGAGCATGTCTATGGTGAACCGATTAAGCAGTTGATTGTTAAGGAGCAGGGAATGCAATATGCCGTTAAATTTGGTGGTCAGCAAAACACTGGATTGTTTCTAGATATGGCCCAAGGACGTCAATGGGTGCGAGAACATAGTGCGGGTGCAAATGTATTGAATCTATTCTCATATACCTGTGCATTTTCCGTAGCTGCAATCATCGGCAATGCTCGCCAAGTGATAAACCTTGATATGGCAAAAGGGGCGTTGAATTGGGGACGGGAAAATCATCGCCTTAATCATTTGCCCATGGATCGGGTTAAGTTTTTTGCCCATGATGTGCTTCGCTCCTGGGGGAAGATGCGAAAGTTTGCGCCCTATGATCTCATTATTATCGATCCGCCCAGTTTTCAGAAGGGGAGCTTTGTTGCTACAAAGGATTATGCCAAGCTACCTCGGCGTCTAAATGAGTTGATATCTGAAAATGGCATTGTCATGACTTGCTTAAATGCGCCTGAA
Organism: Pseudomonadales bacterium; assembly: GCA_022361455.1. Taxonomy (GTDB): domain Bacteria; phylum Pseudomonadota; class Gammaproteobacteria; order Pseudomonadales; family Ketobacteraceae. Next base: position 35,919 of record JAKSAW010000784.1, read on the forward strand.
CTTGATTCAGAATTCTTAAAGCGATTGATGGCGGAACACGGCTTTCGTTTTCTCGAACGAATTGATAATCCCGCAGTGTTTAAAGAGATTGATCCGGAAAAGGGTTTGAAGGTTTTGCTTTTTGAGCAAGGCGATGAAGCTACTAACTGCATTTAAGCAATTAACATTGATGGCCCATTTCGAAAAAGGTTTTCATGACTTGAGTGAGTTGATCTGACGATTTCGATCTTAGTGCGCGACGAATGTGTTCGATCATCGTAATGCGCTCTTGGGCTTCGAAGGACGGTGCTTCTTGGGAGTGATCTTCTGGACTAAATTGTGTGGTTGATATGGTGCCCAATAATACGACAGTTTTGGAGCTCAAAATGGCCTGGTCGATTGCTTCTTGGCGTATAGTGGAGTGATAACGAATATAACCCTCTTCAGCCAGCCAAAGAAATGCGCCTAAACAGGCTTCGTGGCGCTTGCTGTGCAACCCGAATTCATCCACATGATCCTCGCCGATGAGGTCCTCCACATAAAGTTCCACTTTACGCGGAAAACTTTGGTGGAGGCTCAATAATGCTTGGGCAGTATCCTTGTAGAAATCTATCAGGTGTAGGTCAGCCATTTCGAGACATTTTATATCCGTTATTCTTGCGGTAGCGTTCTAAGAAGTGACCCACGCGTAAAATGGATTCCTTTAAGTCTTCTTCCCTTGGGAGAAACACGATCCGCATATGATCTGGGTTTGGCCAGTTAAAAGCGGTACCTTGGACTAGTAACACTTTTTCCTGCATCAATAATTCGAGAATTAAATCCTGATCGTCTTCCACTGGGTACATACTACGATCGAGTTTTGGAAAAACGTACATGGCCCCTTTGGGTTTGACGCAAGATACACCGGGAATATCGTTGAGCATACTCCAAGCTAGGTCACGTTGCCGGCAGAGCCGTCCTTCAGGTTTAACCAAGTCATTAATACTCTGATAGCCGCCCAGCGCTGTTTGTATTGCATGCTGCGAAGGTACATTGGCGCACAGTCGCATGGAGGCGAGCATTTCCAAGCCTTCCATATAGTTGCGAGCTAGGCGCATGTTGCCGCTTATCACCATCCAGCCTGCGCGGTAACCAGCAACACGATAAGACTTGGAAAGGCCATTCATGGTAACGAATACCAGATCATCCGCTAATGATGCGGTAGAGGTGTGCACCGTATCATCGAACAATACTTTGTCGTAGATTTCATCGGAAAACACGATCAGTTTGTGTTGGCGAGCTATTTCAACAAGCTCTTCCAAAACTTCTTTCGGGTAAACGGAACCCGTTGGATTGTTGGGGTTAATAATCACCAACGCCCGAGTTTTATCAGTAATCTTGCCTTTGATATCTTGAATGTCTGGATACCAATCACTTTGCTCATCGCTGAGGTAGTGAACCGGGGTTCCGCCAGAGAGTCGCACTGCTGCTGTCCACAACGGATAGTCAGGAGCAGGGATCAATACTTCATCGCCATTATTGAGCAATGCTTGCATGGCCATTACGATGAGTTCGCTAACACCATTGCCAAGGAACACGTCTTCAATAGTGACGCCGGGAATCTGTTTCTCTTGGCAAT
>JAKSAW010000174.1 GCA_022361455.1 Pseudomonadales bacterium
CATTTAAGTCATTTTCAAAGATAAACTGGAGTAACCCAAGCACCGCTGTGTTAGTAGCGAATAGTTTAACCGCTTCACTATCCACATCTGCCAGCAGCCGATAACTATTGGCTTCAAAAAATTCACGGGCGATTTTCGCCTCTTCGAAACGTCGCTCGCATAGAAGCGCCCATACATAATGCATATAGAATGTAGGGTTATCTAGCAGCAGTACTTCTGGTAGGTTTTCAAGCAATATAAGTGCTTTCCCAGACTCACCCCTGTTCAGCATAGCTTCCAATGAGGCAAGCACTTGGGCTGCATTATTTTCTGCCGAGCTATCACAGGGGGTAAAACTGATGTGCTGGCTCGATCCCAAACCGTCTGTTTCGAATGAATGGTGGTATAGATTCATAATCGGAGAACGTTTGTTATTTTTATTAATTGCAACAGTAGTATTTTCTTTGACTTCGGACAAGCGTTAAGCGACGGATTGAGAGGGTATTCACAATTAATTTTTTCACGCTATGCCAAAAGATATAGTAGACCCCTGTATACAAAGGGTTAATTTGTAAAGTTATGTTAATTGGGTAGCCCCAAAAACCTATTTAAATCAGTTGGATAAACCACTGCAGAGTGGTTTACAAAGGCGCTTCTTGAAGGCGAAACAAGCGTATTTATTTCCCGATTTCACACGCTCATTTTTCACGTTGTTACCAAACTCCTAAAGAGTGACAGAGCGTTTCCTGCCAGAATCGCCGCCTGCTGAATTTGACTCTAACCGCCCCTATAGGAGGCCGTTAGGGTCATTCCTATTGTTCTGATTTTCATTACAATTTGGGATTTAGAGAATTGGGCAGCCCACTGTGGTTTCCAATTCATTTATTTGTCATAATGGTACGCTAGTATCAAATAATTATAAGTTTATAAATTGCTCTTTTGGGGGCCTTAAATGTCAGTTTCTCGCCGTTCCTTTTTAAAGGGTGCTGCTGGTACCGCCGGTGTTGCATCTCTACCTGTCTTGCCAGGCTGTGTTGCTTCTGCTGCAGACAATCCGTTTCTTCATGGCGTTGCTAGTGGCGATCCCTTGATAGATCGCGTCATACTATGGACTCGCATTACGCCTTATAACGCTGCGGGTGAGCAAGCTTCACCAGAAGAATACCCCGCCGCTGTCAACTTCCGCTGGCTGGTCGCAGAGGATCCTGAATTAACTTCTATCGTATTAGAAGGTGAGGGCGAAACCACTCGGGAGCGTGATTTCACTGTTAAGATTGATGCCGCTGGTTTGCAGCCTGGCGCCACTTACTATTATCGTTTTGAATCTCAAGGTTGGGCATCAGATACAGGAAGGACAAAAACACTTCCTGTAGGCCATATTGACCGTCTAAGAATCGCTATGACTTCCTGCTCAAACTGGGAGTATGGTTACTTTAACGTTTATGGCGCCATAGCTAAACGTGAAGACCTTGATGTAGTGCTGCACTTGGGGGACTACATTTACGAATATGGTAATGGTTCTTATGGTAGCGACAAGAATGAGCGGTTGCACGAGCCGGCTCACGAGATCGTGACGCTTTCTGATTATCGTACCCGCCACGCGCAATATAAGACAGACGAAAATCTTCAAGAAGCCCATCGTCAAAATCCTTTTATCACTATTTGGGATGATCACGAATCCACTAACGATAGTTATTCCGAAGGTGCGGAAAACCACACTGAAGGTGAAGAAGGTAACTGGTTTGATCGCCGCAGTGCTGCTATTCAAGCTTACTTCGAGTGGATGCCAATTCGCGAACAAGGCGTTGATGGTTACGGCGATCAATTAATCTATCGCGATTTCCGCTTTGGTGATTTGATCGATCTGATCATGCTAGACACGCGTTTATTTGCACGCACAGAACCTGGAGCCATTGGCGATTTAGGTACTCTGCTCGATCCTCATCATACATTGTTGGGTGATCAGCAAGAAAGTTGGTTGTTCGATAAATTGCAGACATCTCAAAACGATGGCACTAAGTGGCGCGTAGTAGGCCAGCAGGTAATGATGGCTCAGCTGGCAGCCGGTGGTATTGGTTTTAACATGGACCAATGGGATGGTTATCCGCTAAGCCGTGAGCGCGTCTTTGATTTCATTCAAGACAATGAGATTAATAATTTTGTAGTGCTTACAGGTGATATCCATTCTTCATGGGCAAATGATCTAGCACCAGAGCCCTTCAACACAGCTAAGTATGATCGCGAAACGGGTGAAGGCGCTATCGGTGTTGAGTTTGTGACGCCTGGTGTATCTAGCCCTGGTATCGAAGATTTCAATCTCGCTTTTGCTGCATCTTTTGCGTTGAAGAACTCTTTACCACACATGCAAATGGTGGACTTCTTCCACCGTGGCTTTGTATTGTTGGATATCAACCATTATCGTATACAAGCGGAATGGCATTGGGTTCGCTCGATCAATCTACCCAGTGATATCAGTTTCTTCGCTAAAGCTTTCCAGACATGGGATGGTCGTCCAGCGCTTGTGCAAGAGTTTGTGGAAACGGAACCTAAACGTGATGCCGCACCGTTTGCTCCAAAGCTTGCGACTGTAGATAAGCAGCTCTAACGACCCCGTTAAGTTGCATAAGACTTAAAGGGCTAGACACTCAAGTGTCTAGCCCTTTTTCGTTTGCGGATAAACCTTATTGTCCCTATGATTACTCCTAGTATGATTGGGTTGATAATATGAGTGGAAATCTAAAGCGATGAATCCAGCTCCTGTTCTAGGTGTTACGCTAAATAAGGATGGCTCCCAACTCACTGGTGCTCATTTTGCACTCTATTCAGCCGCAGCTTTTTCAATCAACATTGCGATATATGATCCACATACCTGTCGCTTAAAAAGTATGCTGCCTTTAAAAAAGGAAAATGGAGACATATGGTGTGTCGATACCAATGACGTATCGTTTGGTGATTATTACGTATTTCTGGTGACGCTAAACACCGAACGTGAGCTAGGTAAGTTTTACAATAAGCGCAAAGCTTTGTTGGATCCCTATGCAAAAAAAGTAGTATCTACAGACGGTCGTTGTGGGCTTCCGGAATTAGTCGCTGAAGTTGTTGACAACGATTTTGATTGGCAAGGCGTAACAAAGCCCGCCGTTTCTTGGCACGATACGATTATTTATGAAGCTCACGTAAAAGGTCTTACTCAACTTTGTGAACAGGTCGAGCCGGAATTACGTGGTCGATATCTTGGTGTGTGTCACCCGCTTGTCATCAATCATCTAAAGTCCATTGGCGTGACAACGCTAGAGCTGATGCCTTGCCAAGCAATGCTGGATGAGTTGTGGCTTGAATCCAAAGGGCTTACAAACTACTGGGGATACAATCCCATTTCCTTCTTTTCACCTTCGGCTCGTTATGCTCGAAAAGATAGTGTTAACGAGTTTAAAAGTATGGTGAGAGAGCTACATCGTGCTGGTATCGAAGTCGTTGTGGACCTGGTATTTAATCATACCGCCGAGGGAAATTTAGATGGCATAGTGCTGTCCATGAAAGGCATTGATCCCGATGCCTACTATCTAACAGATGCTTCAGTTGATGAGCTGTTTATTAATTTTACCGGCTGCGGCAATACTCTAAATGCCGCTCATCCGAGAGTAGTGCAGCTTTGGATGGATGCGTTACGTTATTGGTACAATGAGCTTGGCGTTGATGGATTCCGGTTTGATCTTGGGGTTACCTTAGGTCGTCAGTTGGATCAGTTTAATCCTCATCATCCTTTTTTCGTGGCGTTGCAGCAGGATCCCTGTTTAAAGCAATCCAAGTTAATTTTTGAACCTTGGGATCTCGGTCCTAATGGCTATCAACTGGGTCAATTCCCTGCGATGAGTGCTGAGTGGAACGGTAAGTTCAGAGACACTATGCGCGCATATGTGCGTGGCGATGGCGGCAGTCTGCAGGACTTTTCAACTCAATTTGTAGCCTCTTATGATAAGCACTTTCATCTTAAAGATCGTCGTAAGTCTTCGATAAATTTTATTACGGCCCACGATGGTTTCACACTGAATGATCTTGTGAGTTATCAAGAAAAACATAATGAGCTTAATGGCGAAAAAAATCGTGATGGTTGTCATGAAAATTTTAGCCGCAATTATGGCGTGGAAGGTGCAACCGACAAAATCGCTGTGAATCAAATGCGCTTGAAGCAAAAGCGAAATTTCTTAGCAGTATTAGCCCTTTCTAAAGGGGTGCCGATGCTGCTCATGGGCGACGAACTAGGGCGCTCACAAAATGGTAATAACAACGCCTATTGCCAGGATAATGAAATCAGTTGGTTTGATTGGCAAGTTGATGATAGCCAAGATATGCGCAGTTTTTGGAATATCTTATTGGGTACACGCGCTCGTTTTAGCTGGGTGTATGAATCCACTACCGATATCTATTGGTTTCGACCAGATGCAGAATTAATGAATCAACAGGATTGGGAGAAGTGGTATGCAAGAAGTGTTGCCTGTTGTTTTGAAAAGGAAACTGGTGAGCGCTTATTATTAATATTTAATATGCATGATGGCGAAATCACTTATCAGCTACCTTGTGTTGAAGATCATGAGGATGAATCGCTAACTATTCAAGCGCCTTATGAGTTCGTGTTCGATACAGCCAAACCGGAGAATGTATGGCCGACCGTTAATGTTGGTAACCACCGCTACATATCCGCGCCACATTCTATCGCAGCATTTTCACTGGCTAGGGAAAACTAGTTAGTGCTTGAATATAATAATCAAATGGGGATCGAAAAATGATTAAAGGCTTAAATATAAATCATATGCTGCAGGTGATGTCCCTGCTGATGATTTCTGCTTCGGCGCAAGCGGATTTGGTGGGAACTTGGTCAGTCGCAAATAGCCAAACATTTACTGTTTACTATAAAGATAATAATCATATCCGCATGGATGTTGGCAACGGTACCTACTTGCTTATTCAAGGGGAAAAAACTTACACCGTTATGAATCAAGGTGGTCGTTTAATGGTGATGGATTTGGCGGCCATGGGTGGGGCTATGCAAGCTTATGGTGGCGGAATGCATCAACAAATGCAGCAGCAAGTATCACAATACGATCCTTCATCCGTTAAATATGAAAACACGGGAAAGAAAGAAACTGTTGCTGGCTATCCGGGAGAAGTTTATCAGCTGACGGTTAACGGCCCGCAAGGGAAAGAACAAGCCGAGCTAGTGTTAAGCAAGCACAAAAATGTGGTGACATTCCAGCGAGCATTTATGTCGTTAAGCCAGAAGATGGCTCAATCCATGATGAGTCGGGACACGCTCAATAGCTTCAATGACGCTGCGAAAATGGCTGAGGTAAAAAACATGGGCGGGATGCTTCGCTATAACCAGCAGATGAGACTGCAAAGCCTTGAGGACAAGGCGATAGACGCTAGCTTTTATGCGCTTCCCAAAAATGCCATGATGATGTCGATACCTGGATTTCCCGGTAAATAACTGAATTTTAAGTGGCTTTTATGGGGTGAAACTGGTGTGTTTGAAAATTGGCCAGTTCTAGATTGCTGACTATACTTAACTGGTTAGCATTCGAAACTAGAGGGCCTATTGATGGCAGAATATAAAGAAGTTTCTCCCGATGATTTTTTAACGTTTTCCAGAGAGCAGCCTTCCTACGTGGCGATTGAGCAAGCCTTAATCGAGATCGGTGGCGGTGGAAATCGTGGTGTAGAGTATAAGAAAAGCGCTTTAAATGCTGCTGGTTGGAACTATGGCAAGCTAGTATCTTATGGAGCCCATGCGTCAACAGCAGCCGATGCCTTTAACAAGATAAGAGAGGCGTTAGCTCAATCAGATGATGGTGACACAGTCCTAAGCCATCTAAGTGAGTAGCTAGCGTTATAGCTTTAAACGAGCGTTTAAAAGATGATAAGCCCAAGCAGCAAGCTTGGGCTTTTTTATGGACGTTAAATTATAAGCGTTGAATTATGGCTGGAGCACAAACCTAAGCGTCGGTTTGATGACCAAGTTTTCACGATGACTGGGTGTGTCATTAGCCGCAGTTAGAATATCTAAATGATTGTAACCTTCAGCTACGCCCAGTTCTGCTAGCGGTTCGATACTGGTGTCAACAAAGCTCTCTGTACCAACTAACTCCAGTAATCTTACCGATCGAGCTTTTTCGTAGTGGAAAAAGTCTAGTCCCTCTATAACTTCTGATTGTCGTATTTGCTCTAAGTCGAGTGAAATGCGTTGCGGCATATACCATTCAGTAAAACTGGTTTCACCTTGATAGATAATGCGAGCCAAGGTCTGAATATCTGTCATTTCATCAATGTATTTTGTGAAAGTTTTTTCTCCGCTTGTATCGTTGAATTCTGGATCGTTGCGGTTGCCAATTTCATCATAATTAGCCCATTGATAGAGGGGACCAGAACCCAAGGAATCAAGGTCTTTCCCGGCATCAGCCGCGATATGTTGTTTCACATCGGTAATTAAGAATCCTAAAAAGTCGTCCACGCTGGCTGCCAAATTTTTGATGGTGTCATTGGCTGGAAAGGTCTTATCGGCGATAGCGCCTCCGGCGAGAAAGCCCATGCTTCCCTGAAGAATAGTGATTGGCATAAAGTCATCATCGAGGATGGTCCCGAGCAGCGCTTCGTTGCTATAGCGAAAGTCGAAGATGTTTGGGTTATTGGTAATAAAGTTGAGCGTGTCTTTGGAATGTATTAGCCGCAGCAATAAGTTAGGCCCACTACCCAATGGAAATTGCTGAATGGTTGTAGATTCTTGTTTTGGATACCAATGAGCTTGCATGCCAACCAATTCTAAAAGCATAAAGGTTTCAGGTGGGGCACCAGGAAGCCTTGCTGCACGTGGTGCTATGCCGATCTCCATTTGGTGAACAGCGAAGCGATAACTTTTGTTGGCTTCGTTATCTCGATTCACGTCGAACCCTGACTGGCCATAGTTAAGGAAACTATCGAGAGAAGCATCCTTGGGTGTGATGCCAATATCTAGGCGGATAAAACCAGCAGCTTGATTATATCCAGCGTCAGCAAGTGTTTCTGGGTTGCCATCAAAATCCCATCCCATAAAAGCTGAGGTGAGATTGCCACCCATGGAATGGCCACCAATATAGAGCTTTTCTCGGCGTTCTTCGGGGTTAGGATAAACTGACTCTGCCACCGTTTTTATATCTGCCAAGGTTTGCGCGAGTCCTAATTCCACCAGGAAGGGAACATCTCTATCTTGGGTATAGCCCTGGAAGGTCTTTCCGTTTAAAGGTTGCAGGTCGTAATAATATTGCTTAGCGATATCGATATCTTGGCCAATGGCGGCTGCTTCAAGCCCTCGATTATCGATTAGGCATTGGTTGCGTCGTTCCATGGTGAGTACGTGAACTTCTGCGTTGTTTTCTCTTAGTGCAGTAAACACTAGTTGTTCAGCAAAGTAGGTCAGTACATTAGCGCCAGCTTGCATACCTGGCTGCAAAAGGATCACGGCGTCTGCGTTGGCAAAGTTAGCAGGAGAGTTGACCTGAATAGGATAGAAGTGGTTATAGCGAAGCTTGTGGCATTCCGCAGGCATACTCAATTCAAGTGGTGCGTCCACCGCGCGCAACTGTCTAGCGACGCTTTGGTCAACATCTTGTTGGCTAAAAGTGCGCGGTGCCGCTGTGCTTAAGCTTTCAGGCACGTGGCCATTAGGCGAGTAGCAGCCAAATATTGTTAAGCAGAAAGCAGTTAGAAGTGTTATGGATAGTATTCTTGTCATTTTGATTTGCCCCCAAGACCGGTCTGTTATCCCCAGACTGATTGTTCGATTGGGATCGAAGTGTTCATCTTTTAGCGTCTTTTTCCAAGGGTGTATATGGGCCAATATCACTCCTAGAGGCTTCAGAGAAATTGCTGCTTAGGTGAAATAAAGGCTTGGAATAGCAGGTTGTTGGGGGTTATATTTGGCCAAGTTGTGTTTTATATGGCCACTCAAATGCTGATAAATCCTAATGAATCCATACTTGCTGTTCACCATTATCCACGCGCTCTAGTGGAGTTTATGGAAAAGCAAGGTGTGGATCGCACTGACTTACTGGAGGGTACTCAGATCGATCCGCGGGTGTTTGAGCACCGAGAAAGTACTATTTCCTATGCCCAGTATGGCGCTCTTATTTTTAATGCAATGCGGTATTTTCCCAATGATCGTTTCGGCTTGGAGTTTGGAAGGGCGCTTTATATCACCCAGCATGGCATGTTAGGTGTGGCGGTAATGAGCAGTGCTACCTTGTTGGACGCTATACGAGTAATGGAGCGGTACTATCAGCTCTTATCTCCCATTGTGACCCTGTCCCTGCAAACAGAAGACAGAGATTGCGTAATTAAAGCTGATCTCGCTTGGAATATTGGGCCGTTGCGTGCCATGGCAATGGAAACATTTTTTGTCGGGCTCTATGGCAATTGCGAGTCTATTGTTGGCGAAATTATTCCCGCAGCCTTCTTTTTTCAGCACAGTAAGCCGACTTATGGTGATGCATATTTCGACTATTTTGGTGACCAGTGTCATTTTGATTGCGCAACCGATCAAATAGTATTTGACCCGAAATGGTTGCGGCAGCCTTTGAAATGGGCCAATGAAACTACCTGTTATCAAGCAAAGCAAATTTGCGATGTTCAGCTGCAAAAAATTGCTGAACAGGAAAGTTTATTGGGTAAACTGCGAGCTATTCCTTTGGTAAAATCAGGCAAAGTGCTTGCTTTGGATGAAGCCGCGGAACACTTACATATGAGTGGCCGCAGTTTGCGAAGACATCTGAGTTTGCTGAATACTAGCTACCAACAGGTTGCAGATAAGGTAAGAGCGGAGCTCGCGGAATCACTTTTTCGAAATGGTGAATATAGTGTTTCCCAGGTCGCTGAAGAATTAGGTTTTAGTGACGTTGCCAATTTTAGAAAGGCGTTTAAACGCTGGTTTGGCAAAACTCCCAGCGAGTATCGAAGGCGTTTGCAGAGTTGAGAGATTCTCTCAATTGGGGTGAGTTTGCGAAGTTGGAGAAGTAGTAATGATGAAGTGGGAAGATTTTCCTAGAGTCGATCTTGAATTTATGAATGAAGATCATAAAAGATGTTTGGGATTGATTGAGAGTTTATTACAGAAATGTGATGCGCAGTTTGAGTGCAATGATAATAACTATGAAGAAATAGATAGTGCACTAACTGACTTGAGCGATCACTTGGTGGAGCATTTCAAAAGCGAAGAAGAAGCAATGCATGCCACCGGATTTCCCCCTTACTATGTCCATAAGACTGAGCATGATAGCGTGCTGCAACAGTTTAAATCTGAAGTTAGTTCCTGGCATTCATCTCGAGATCTTAAAGCGTTGCGGCGCTACATTGCGATTAATGTATTGAATTGGTTAGAGACCCATGCACTTACCATGGATACCGTTTCTGCCCAGCATGTTGCAAGCTGCCAGACATAATTTAGCGCTGCTAATTTTTTAGTTTCGTATATACTAGCTCCTGCACATTAGTTGGATAACCACCCAAGTTTGATAGGAGTTTGTTGCGAGTGGCTGTTAAGAAATCTGCAAAGCATGCTAAGACCGCTGAGAAACAAAAGAAGGCTACTAAAAATAACACCGATCATGTATTGAAATACAAAGGTGTAAAGGCCTTTAAATCTACCCATCCAGATATTAAGAAGCTAAGACGCCAAAATGAAGCGCCTTCTATTCATGGCAACAAAATTTGGGATTCTAGCTATGTGCTGATGGATTTTTTACGCCGTTGGCCACCGGGTGATGATCTCACCATCATGGATATTGGTTGTGGTTGGGGTGTATTAAGTAGCTATCTAGCGAAGCAGTTCGATGCCAACGTGATAGGGTTAGATGCGGATGAAGCGGTACAACCTTATTTTGATTATCACGCCCAGGAAAATAATGTCGATCTAGCGTTTTCTGTTGGCACGATGAAATCAATAAAAAAATCTGCACTTAGCGATATCGACGTTTTAGTGGGTGCAGATATTTGTTTCTGGCCGGAGCTTGGTTCCGATTGGAAAAAGCTAATCAAGCGGGCGCTAGATGCTGGTGTCGAGCAAATCTATATTGCTGACCCAGGCCGTAGTCCCTTTTGGGATTTAGTGAAGCACTGCGAAAAGAAATTCGATGGCCAAGTCTGGAGCCACGATATTAAAAAGCCCTTTGAAAGCGAAAAATACATTCTTGAGATCGTCGTGTAGTCGGTCTCAATTGGGATGAGCAGCTAGCCCTTCACTTTGCTCATCCCTTCTTCACTTAGCCCTTAGGCTCAAACCCTGGTGGTACCTTAAAACCTTCGGTATGTTTGCTTAATAAACTGGCGAACTTGATGGTGCTCTTATCTTGATAGGGTGCACCCATAATCTGCACGTTGATGGGCAAACCCTGACTGTCTGAGCCTATAGGTGCAGATGTGGCGGGCAGACCGAGTAGCGTTGCCACTGAGATCCAAATCATGTTTTCCGTGTAGTTACGTTTCTCGCCATTCACAATTATGTGACGGAAGGGTAGTTCAGGCTTTTGTTGATGAGGAATTGCGGTGGTAGGAACCACTGGCATCAGCACAATGTCATAGTCGTTGAAAGTGCGATTGAATTTGGCTGCTAGTCGTTGGCGGCGCTCATTCATTCTGAGCCAATCAATATGACTTTGACCCACCCCGCGCATGAAATTATCAATAAGCGGTGGCATCTTCAGGCGTTGCCCTAATTTAGCGACTACGCTGGACCCCCAATATAAGGCGCTGCGGCCTAGTGGCTGGATGGAGGCTCCGATAGCGCTACCCAAGAGATTCAGATACATCTCATAGTACTTGGTTAGAGGTTCTGCATTGGGTGTTCCTACGTCCACGGAAACCCCTAAAGCACGCAGCTTATCAATTAATCCGCCATAAGCTTGGGCAAGCTCATGATCCACTGGGCTTAGAGGATCTTCGAACCAGGCTAATACTTTAAAGTCTTTGAGTGCTTTTTGCTTACAAGCGGGTAACTTGATTTGCCAGCCTGCGCCTATGTCTTCGTTAGGGGAGGCGGTTAGATCTAATAGCAACTGCAGATCTTCTGCGGTGCGCGCTAAAGGTCCACCAACCGCAAGGTCTGGCTCTGAAAGTGTTCCTGGAGGCCCCGGAATATGTCCACGCATAGAAACGATGCCATGAGTCACCTTGTGACCGAAGACCCCACAATAGTGGGCAGGCGTACGAATAGATCCACCAATGTCACTACCAAATTCCATAGGGGTAAGCCCAGCTGCAAGAGCGGCAGCGGCGCCGCCGGATGAGCCCCCTGGCGTGCGTTCAAAATCCCAAGGGTTATTGGTTGTGCCATATACCTTGTTGAAACTTTGTAGGTCTGTAGCGAATAGCGGCACGTTGGTTTTGCCATAAATAATGGCACCGGCACTTAGCAATTTCTCTACCACAGGGGCATTTTTCTTTGGCTTGTGGTGTTGTAACTGGGGGGCACCTGAGGTGGCGGTCATTCCTTCCACTTCCCAGGTATCCTTGATTGTCATGGGTACGCCGTGTAACGGTCCCCAGCGTTCACCTCGCGCGATGGCGGCATCAGCTTCGTCTGCTCTGTTACGTGCTGCTGCATAGTCGGTAGCAATGACGGCATTCAGCTTAGGGCCAAAATGATCGTTTCGAGCAATAAAGGTTTCTAAGGCTTCGCGGCTAGTAATGGATTTTTTTTGTATTTTTGCTGCAATTTGTTTTGCTGATGAATAGGCTACGGACACTGCCATTCCCCTGTAGTGTTTTTGGTACTTTAGTGAAGTATAAAGTGTTCTGCAAACTTGTGATTAGGGTAAGCTGAACGAATACTTGATATTAATGGCCAACTATTCAAACTTGTATACAGTCATATAGGGAGCGTATAGGGTTTTCACTTACCGATATCGCTCTTTCTAGAAGAATGAACTATCAGGTGAAATAGATTTATTAATGGAAAAGGTATCTCATTCATTGCAAAACCCTTTTATTCAAGACGCGCTAAGGTTACTCAAGAAAGAACCTGGTGAACTGAAAATCTACGATCTTTTAGCTGGACTTGATCAACAGCTGCTAGGGAAGTTGGTGGATACCGATGACTTCAATCTAAAGACTTTCCGGAAAAACTTTTGGCTAATGAATGCGCTCTATCAACTCCAAGCACAATTAGTTGATGATGATGTTTATCTTTCTATTGGTCAGGTTAGTGTTGGTATTGTTCCAGGTGGGAGTGTTGCCTATCAGCATTTAGTCGATCACTCGGAACACAGGGTTCGTGATTATTATTTGGATTGGAACAACTATCACGGCACCGATACCGAAGCGGTAGATAAGCTTTTAAAACAGTTTTGGGATCGATATTACAGTGTCGATCAAATTGGTGATGCTTTGCGAATCCTTGGTGTAGATAATCGTGAGCTTAAGCCAAGTTGGCAAGAAATACAGACTTGCTATCGTCAGCTCGCCCGCACTCATCATCCTGATCGTGGGGGCGAGTCGGCAAAATTTATCGAAGTGAGAGAGGCGTATGAAGTATTAAAAGCTCACTTCGGTGGCAACACTGAGAACCCTAATGTCCAATAAGCCTAATATTCCAGGCAGCTTGAAAGAGGGTTACACGCATCTTCAACGTGTTGCACAACAACAGAATCAAAGGTTAATCCTTTGGTTGAGTGGTCATCAGGCTGAGGTTTTTAAGCAGCTTTCTGAGTTGCTAAAGGTGCGTAGAGATTTACGTGGCTCCGGTTTTTCAGCAAATGCTTCTATAAACGCCTTGTTTGTTTCTAAAGCTTTCGCATCGCTTGATGATGCGCTTCAAGATGCTTTGAACCAATATCATGTTGATATTTGTTTGCACAAAACTCACTTGTTAGGGCAGCAAACGGAAACATTAATTTATGACGCATTTCAGGGATTTGATCCGGATTTATTTTGTGCAGCTTGCGGAACATTAAAGGCGGGTGGGGTTTTATGGTTGTTGTCACCATCATGTGAAACTTGGCTCAAACAACCAGACAAAGACTATTTAACTGCATTGGTCTATCCGCACACTATTGAAAAAATACGGAGCCGTTTTATATCGCGCATCATTCAATATTTAAGAGATTCATCTTTTGTTTCTCATTGGTGTTGCGATGGAAAAAATTGGTTTACCTTGGCTGGCGAAGAAATGGAGCCTGCAGAACTGCAAGCCTCGTCGGCTATTGGTGGCATTCAGTATACGAATGAGCAGCAGCAGGTAATGAATGCCATAACAAAAAGTCTTGATACCCATCTGCCTTTGCCAATTGTAGTGACTGCTGATCGTGGTCGAGGAAAATCCTCAGCCATGGGTGCGGCCATCGCAAGATACAGTGCTCGATCGATTAAAGTACTAGTGAGCGCACCCAATGCACAAAATGTTCAAACTTTATTTACACATTGTTGTTCGCAGCTGGGGATTTCACAACAACATAAGGATCGCGTTCTTCATGAAAGTCTTGAAGTTTACTACGTGCCACCTGATGAGCTGATAGGCCAGCCTTTAGATGCCGACCTTGTTATTGTCGACGAAGCTGCAGCTATTCCAGAGTTTTTGCTGCGAAAAGCGGTCGACAAGTTTAAGCATATTGCTTTTTCTACCACGGTTCATGGTTATGAAGGCACAGGCAAAGGATTTGAAATACGATTCCAACCCTATCTGGATCAGAAGAAACCCAACTGGCAACTATGTAACTTAGAATTACCGATTCGTTGGGGCAGAAATGATAAGCTCGAAACTTGGTTGAATAATGTATTTTTTCTCGATCGAGATTTTAATCCGGCTATAGATAAGCAGCAGCTAGATTTAAATCACTGCAAGTTGGAGGTGGTTACACAGGAACAGCTTTTTAGCGACTCTCAGCTTTTAGAGCAGGTCTATAGTTTATTAGCTCAAGCCCATTATCGGACCAGTCCCGGAGATCTTCGTGACTTGATGGATGGGCTAAATTTTAAAATATGGATTTTGACTCAGCAGAGTTGCTTGTTGGGCTGTTGCTTAGTTGCTGAGGAAGGTGGTTTGGATGACGATATCATATCGGCTATTGATCGAGGTATTCGCAGGCCCCGAGGGCATTTGATACCGCAAACCCTATGTCAACAAATGGGCTACAAAGAATATGCGAAATACAAAATAGCGCGAATAGTGCGAATAGCCGTTGCTCCGAGCTTTCAAAGTTCGGGCTTAGGCTCTTATCTCCTGGCTAATATAGAAAAGGTCTACATGGCTGATAACTATCCATTGATTGGTTCATCTTTTAGCGCTTATCCGAATGTGATCCATTTTTGGCAGCGAAATCAATATTTGCCTGTGCGAATGGGCTTTAGTAAGGAAACTAGCAGTGGCGCACACTCTTTGTTGGTCATGAAAGCTCTAGGTATGGATTCAGATCCAATCGTTGATATGAGCCGTCAATTTTCCAATGACTTTCATTTGCTATTGAGTTCAGAGTTTCGCGACATGAGTGGTGATGTGATAACCGCTATGGCCTGCTTTTTAGTCAATAAGAATGATGGCTCGTTGAAAAACCGTGAGCGAGACATCTCACTAGTAAAGAGCTTTATAGCGGGGGCGAGGACCTTCGAGAGCGCTCGCCCTGCTTTAACCAGACTATATTTACAGTCTCATGGGGTGCTTCCAAAGACGCAATTAACTGAACAGCAATATAGTGAAAAGCAACTAGAATGGGAGCTGTTCATAAAGCACAAAACGCTCAAAGACCTGCAGCAGCTTGGCTTGGTGCGAGGGCGCAAAGCTGCGGTCACTGACTTGAGAAAGCGCTTTGCTAAATTAGATATTGATCATGACAATCAAGCAGCCGATTATTTGAAATAGGTAGGTTATGCCAGCAGTTATTTGTCGAATACGAAACTTGGACATCAGCATTCCGTAGCTGTTAATTAACCTCGTGGCAATAAATCCAAATGTCATGATTGCTAAAATAGAGGTCGAGGTGTTTTGCATTGCTAACGCTAGAACAATTAACCCAAAGGGCAGACCATGTTCGATGGTATTCATATGACTGCGAATGGCTTTGCGTAAATCCCTATTGCCACCATCGCCATTACCGATTTTTTCTTTAAGGCGTACTCGTGACACATTTGCTGCCAATAGTGTCGTAACTAACACAATGATGGAAACATACCAATAAAAATAAACCATGGGATTCTGCCTTTGTGGTATTGATTATTCGCAATCTTAAAGTATTTGAATGGCTAATCCCTTAGCGGGTTACGCTAGTTTTATGCTTGAAATTGACAGAATAGACAGTCGCGAAGAGCTAAGACGCAGATTTAACATGCAGATATTTTTGTACTTCTCGTTCGGTAATGCGCCATGCGCGGCCCAAATCCACTAGCTTCTGATGTATCGCGGTTAGATCATCTTCAATAAATGCATTCTCTAGATCTTCTAAACAAAAATGCAGGCTATCTAATGCTAGATCACCTGTAGCGTCTTTCATTTCCCTGGAGAATTCCTTGGCACCCTGCATATCACTTCTACCAACGTACTCAGTGATTTGGGTAACCAGATTGGGTTTTCGAGAAATGAATTCTACCAGTAGAGCCTGGTAGCGATCTTCTTTGCCTCTAACCCGTTTCACACCAACTGCTATATCTATCAAGGCTTCATCGAAATGTTGCTCTGCTCTATTAATATCGCTGGTGCTACTGTGGCCGGCTTTTTGATTTGTTGGGTTGGTGGCTCTGGTTTGATTTGCCTGAGCCTTTGCGTCGGCAAGCGCGCTATTTTGTTCTGCAACAATGGTTTCTAAGTTTTGGTTTGCAGATTTTAGCGAACTGAGTTGTTCGTCTTGTTCTTTAAGTATTGAGCGCTGACGTAAAACCAACAGGAACAAAATGATCGTGATCGCTAATACAACACCAAAGATCCCGAGATGCAGCGCAGTTAGAGCCCCGGTTGTCATGGTCTCTGCGGTCATGCTTTCTGTGGGCAAAGTTTCATTTGCCCATGCAGGTAAAAAAAATAGGCCTAGACTCAAAGATAGAGCCATTCGATGTTGCGTCATAACAAGGCGTCTGGATATATGCGTTTAATCTTTAATTTTATACGATTCAGTATAGTCGTTTGTGTTAAAGATCCACGATCAATGGCCGATTAAAGTTAGACTGGATCATTGGGTTGTTGGTCATTTAATATGCCTAAGTTTTCTATCGTATTCGCATCGTTCAATCCTCTTGGTGAGGCATCGAGCTGGATTTGCCAGCAAGAGTCTGATCAAGTGGAAGTTGTGATCGCTCAGTTGGAAGAGGGCGTTTGTGTTGCTGACGTTTTAAATCAGGCACTTAGCGTTGTTCAAGGCGAGTACGTAGCGATTGTAGATGAGTCTCTCAAGGTGGGAGTGCCACATTGGCTAGAGTTATTTCAAGCCCACTTAGAGAGCGCACCTTATCAAATGCTTGGGCTTTCCGGGTTCGAGCAGTTATCCCAACAGGATGCCATATCTGAATCTCTCGTTCGGGTTTCAGAACAAGTTGCTAGCGCCAGTGGTACTGGGTTAGCCGCATTCCCTCCCAATCGTTTCCTAGGCGATACCCATATTAAAGAAGTCGTTATGATTGATGGGCGCTGTATTTTTGCCTCGCGAGCGATTTTTAAAGCCTTTCCGATCGCGGATAAAGGTTTGTCAGAAAAAAGCACTATTGCGGAAACACTGCTCCACTATCAACTTCATCTGGCGTTGGAAAGATCGCAAGCACAGGGTGTGTTACTCGGTGTATCCCATGAGGTAGCTGATGGTTCGCCTTGGTTGAACCTTGAAAATGTTCCCCAAAATTGGGCAGAGTGCTACCAACACTTTTTACCGCTAGATGCACTGCAGCTATCTATTTGGCGATTTAACATTAGTGCAGTGGCCAGCTTTGAACCTGAAGCGGCAGAACAGTTTCTATACTTGTTATCTCGCACCAATGGATTCCGTTTTCAATATCGGGATCACAATCGCGTTTCAGCCATTAAAGGTGATCAGATTGCGTTAGTGGTAGATCATTTCAATGAGCTTGAGTCGCTTCCAGAGGGTGATACTTTTGTGCTCTGCGGTGCTGGCACCGGGCTGCTAATTCAGCAATTGTTGGATCGTCATCAAAACGAAGTTTTGGTGGTTGAGCCCGAATATGGGCTTATCTGCGAGTTGTTAAAGTACTACGATTGGAGTGATGCGCTGAGTGAAGGCCGCTTGCGCTTTTTCCCGTTGATGTCTGGTAGCCCTGAAACCGACCAGATCACCATTACGCAAACAACGCGATTGCTGCAATTTGTCTTGGATAAGAATCAACGGGTTACACACGTTATTCGAGGCTATTCCTATCATCTCAACGCGCCCTGGTTTAGGAATATTGAGCAAGGATTGGTACAGTATTTAAATCAGCGAGAGTTCACTAACGGTTGGGTGAATCGTCGCACCCAAGTTTATGATGTGACTGTTGTAAGCCCCAATTGCAGCATCTTTTCCAACCTTGCGCAGTGTTTCAATGATCTTGGCTTGCGTACCCGTTTGTTTAATGTGCCTGATAAAGCCGATCAACTAACGGTAGATAATACTCGTCAGCTACTAACACAATTGGCTGTAGATGGTAGCAAGCTAACATTGTGTCGAAACCGCAGTTTCTTTGAAACTGAAAATGTGAAGAAGGCTGCAAGCTTTGAACGTTTTATCGATGGGCATTTGGTGAATTGGTGGTGGGATATTCCAAATGTGGCGAGCTTTATAGACTTTAATGATCCCACCAATAATAGCGATAATATTGCTTTTGCAGTGGATATGTTGGATGTGCTTCCTTCTGGGGCTCATTGGTTGCCTCCGGCAGCGAACGTTAAGTTTTGTATAGAGCGAGAAGCATCCACTCCGTGGTTATTCGATATATCCTTTGTTGGCCAAAGTCGAATACCGTTGCTTAAAAACAATATTGCGGCGTTATTAAAATTCCTCAATTATCATTGCGGCGGTGTACCGGAAGAGTTTGCCGCTAAGCTTGCAGATTTTTCCAGTTATATCTCCTTGTATCATGATATGGAGCAACTCAAGCCCGATATCTTTGCGGTGCTAGATGCCTTAGCGGTGGTCGCTCCTGCCCATGTTTATTACTACAAGTATATTTTTAATATGGCGAAAACGGCTGCGTTTCGCGTGGGTGCCATTGAGAAGCTGTTTGCTGAAGGTATATCGGTAGCAGTGTTCGGTGATGCTGCTTGGGTGGAAGAGGGCGTGATTCCGGAAGAATTTTTCCATGGTTTGATTGCGCCCAGTGATCTGCCAAAGCTCTATCAAGGCTCCAAAGTGAACCTTAATCTTAACTTCATGCAGGTCTCATCCACCGTTAATCCCAAAGTTTTTGATATTTTGGCGTGCGATGGTGCAGTGGTAACAGACTATCGGCCTGAGATCGAGGCGCTCTTTCCCGATCCGAATTTTCGCCCCATTTGTTTCAATGACCTCGATGAAGTGGTTCCCACTGTAATAAATGCGCTGAATTTCAGAAACTTAGACCATTGGCGTGCTTTGGGAAATGCAATTCGATGCAAACACACCTTATTGCATAGGGCGCAGTGGTTTATTGACTCATATTTGTCCAAATGACCATAAAATTCTATAAAAACAATAGTCTATAAGTAAAAAATCCGTTTAAAATGTAGCAAATAAGCTTAGGATTCCTAATTTTTGGTCTAGTATTATCCTTATATGGCAACCATTCGTGAGTTTGTTTGAATGCTACTAACTAAACTACCCCGCGCCCTGTGGCTGTTAATCTTAATTACAGCATGTGTCTCTAGTCTATTGTTGAGCAGTGTTGCTCGAGCAAATAGCTTTGACGACGCAGTTAATCATTACCTCAAAGGCTTTGAGTCCTGTAAGGAAGCGAGCGGCTTACTACGCTCTAATCAGGTCGCTAAGGCTAAAGCAAAAATGCGTGAATATGATCGCCATTTTGACGAAGCGCAGAAAATGGATGCGTCCATTGTCAAAACCAAGAATCGCGGTATGGAAGGTAATATTCTGTTCTGCCAAAGGGTTAGTCAAAACCTAGAGGTTGAAGAGGGTACACCCTTCATGGACAAAGCAATCGAGCACTGTGATTTAGCGCAAAAAGCGCTAAAAGCTGACGATCCTACCTCAGCCCAAGCAAACCTTGATCAGTTCAAGGAATTAAGTACTAAGGCGTTAGAAGTTGCGCCTCGTATGAACGATATCTTTTCTATTGCCAGCCAAGTGCGACGTTGCGAACGTTTGCAGAAGAAAGTATCTCGCAAATCTCAAAAGCTTGAGTCAGAAAATCTAACGATCGAAACCGTTAAAGAAGAGAGCCAGTCATACGTAACTGCCTGTGTAGAAACTGAGAAACAACTCAATTCAAGAGCGGTTGATGATGCTTTGATTAAAGCAGCTGGTCAGGGCATTGCCAGTGCTAAGTCTCACAAGAAAAATACCAGAGACGAAACGCAGGCTTTCAAAATATTTAAAGAGCGACCTGATCATCCCGCCAAGCCAGTGGTTGAAGGTAATCTCAAGAAAGGTGATCAGTGTATTGCCAAGTTAGAAAGATTGCTCGGTTCGAAAAAATCAGCGCTTAAGAAGATTAAGGCGAGTTTTGCTAGCTATGAAATTCAGATCGTAGCGGCGCAGAAACAGTGTAATGTGGCAGAGAAAAAGGCCAAAGCACAGGCTAGTGATGCGGTTTATGTTGCTGCTAGAAAGTCTTTCCAACAGGCGCAGATATCGGATAAGAAAGTTAGAGATGCGTTGAAGAAAGACAAGAACTATAGAACATATTCAAGCTGGCCATCGGTAAAAACCTTAGATACCAAATTGATTGCGGTAAGTAACTGTATTGCGCGCACTAATAAGTTGATCGGTGCGATGTTTGCTAAATTACAAGCCGACAAGCAAGCCCGCGAAAAGGCAGAGGCGGAGGCGAAAGAAAAAGCACGCCTTGCACAAGAGAAAGCACGGTTAGCTAAAATCGCTAAAGCCAAAGAAGAAGCCAAGCGTCGTGCTGAAGCCGAAGCTAAGGCGAAAGCTGAAGCTACGCGTTTAGCGAAGATTGCTGCTGAAAAAGCAGCGGCAGCGGCAAAAGCGGCGGCAGATGCGAAAGCGAAAGCTGCAGCAAAAGCCGCACAAGAAGCTGCTAAGAAAGCTGCTGAAGCTGCCGCATTGGCTAAGAAGAAAGCGGAAGAAGAAGCGGCTAAGCAAGCTGCTGAGGAAGCCGCAGCGAAGAAAGCAGAAGAGGAAAAAGTCGCAGCAGCTAAGAAAGCAGCCGAAGAAAAAGCAGCTGCAGCTGCGACAGGTGTTGCCGGCGTTAATGACGTTAAGGGCTCTATAACCTTCGATGGATTAATTGCTGATCATGCGGTGGTTTATATAGAGGATGGAAGCACGCCACCTTCGAGCCTAGAAATAGAATTAGACAAGTCCGGCTTTGAAAAGCCAGTTTATATCGCAGGCGGTAAAACTAGTCTTTCGATTAAGAATAAGGACAATTCCTTACATCGTATTAAAGCGACGGATGACTTGAATGGTTATTCTGAAACGCTAATTCGTGTCTACCCCAGACAGAAGAAGAAAGCCAAAGTCGGGTGGCCGGTTAATACTGTAGTTAGTATTCGCAGTGAGCGTGGCGCTTTAACAGAAAGCTATATTGCCCATGTAAATAGTGGTACCTATAGTCAGGTAGAGTTTAACGTTGGTGCAACTACATTTGATTTTGAATTAAAAGGTAGCGGTAAAGGCTCTAAGATTTATGTCTTGATGCCTGGTCACGATACTTTGATGGTAGATTTCACCGAGGGCAGTCAGCAGACTAAGCCTATCACCCAAGGTGGCGCTCCAGTGGGTAGTGTTACGGTGAACGCGAACTAGACGGCTTTTCCCCAGTCTGAAGTCGTACACCTTGTATTTTGTTGAAAAGAGCCGCTATTATGCGGCTCTTTTAGTATCGGAGTTACGTTCCCTATGGCCTATAAAATACACCACTTAAACACGGCTACGCTCTGTCCCGGCAATCAATGGGGTGTTAATGGCTCTGGAAGCATACTCAAGAAAGGCCTGATGGTTTGCCATTGTTTGCTCGTGGAAACTGATCAAGGGTTAGTGCTGATTGATACTGGTTTTGGTATTCAAGATGTGCTCCATGCTGGTTTTGCTGAGCGGCTTTCCATGCAGGCTCTAGGCGCCATTGCGGATCCACAAGAGTGTGCCATTAATCAAATTAAAAAGCTGGGTTATCGTCCAGATGATGTCCGCCATATCATTTTGACGCACCTTGATGTGGATCATGCTGGTGGGATCAAGGATTTCCCTCAGGCTACCGTTCATCTGCATCAAAATGAATTTATCGCCGGCATGCGACCGATCACTTTACAAGAAAAGCTGCGTTATTCTGCTAAAGACTGGGCACATCAACCTAATTGGAAAACTCATCAAGTGGTAGGCGAGCGTTGGGAAGGTTTTGATGCGGTGAGCGTACTATCGGATGCGCTTTACGATATATTGTTGGTGCCTCTCCACGGCCATAGTCGTGGCCATTGTGGTGTGGCTGTTTCTACTACCGAAGGCTGGATACTTCATTGTGGCGACGCTTATTTTAGTCATCAAGAAATAAAATTAGAGGTACCTAAATGTCCGCCAATATTAGCGGCGGTACAAGCAATGGATGATACTTCACGTGCAGATCGACTCTACAATCAACAGCGCTTAATCGATCTTCATCATTCGAGCAACGAAAGTATTCGCTTGCTTTGTTCTCATGATCATGAAGAGTTTGATACCTGCTGTCATTACACATCTTTCTTGGGGCGTAAGTCTTAAGTATTGAAACGATAGGGCAGAAACTCGCGTTCGTTTTCATTGACTTGAATTGTTTTTCCAATGGGTGGAAAAGCCCGTTGCGGACAATTCGGTCTTTCGCAAACGCGGCAACTCACACCAATGGGAACCGCAGCTTCTTTATCGCTAAGGTCTATGCCGACGGAATAAACTAATTGCGGGGCATGTTGTATCTCGCATCCTAAGGCGACGGCGAAGTTTTTTTGCGGAACTAGATAACCGCCCTCTGTTCTGGTCACGGTGCGAGCAATGCAGAAATAGGATTTTCCATCGGGCATCTGTGCTACCTGTCGCAGAATTTTTCCTGGTTGAGCAAACGCTTCGTGCACATTCCATAGCGGGCAAGCGCCACCCACGCGGGCGAAATGAAAGCTAGATGCGCTCTGTCGCTTTGAAATGTTTCCTGCTGTATCTACTCTTAGAAAATAGAAAGGAATGCCGGTGGAGCCTGGTCTTTGCATGGTGCTAAGCCGGTGGCATACCTGTTCAAAGCTGACGTTGAAGATAATTTGTAACCTTTCAATGTCGTAGCGTTCTTCACGGGTTTTCTTAAGAAAGATTTCATAGGGCATGAGCAGGGCACCAGCAAAATAGTTTGCTAAACCAACACGACAAACATCCTTAGATGCTTCGCTGGCGAGATTACCGTTCTCGATGATGTTATCTAGGGTGTGCTTTTGTTCTAGCAAGCAGATTTGGTGGGCTAGCTGGAATACCCGTTGACGCACCGATAGAAGTTTCGAGAGGGTGAGGGTTCTGTTGTTGGGCGTGTAGTGGCGTAATCTTTCATCCTCTACGTCAACGGTGACTTCAATGCCATGTTGATGTCGCAAATACAAAATTAACTGGGCTTCGCCTCCACCAGGTTTTAGTTCTGCTTTGTCAAACAGTGCTTCTGCGGCTTTGTCTAAATCGTCGAAATAGTTATTTTGATCGTAAAAGAAATCCCGTACTTCTTCATATGGGAATTGCGGACCTTCGATAGTTCTGACTGCCTCATCGCCCGTCATGTCTTGTGCGAGGCCTGCATAGTTTTGTTTGGCTTGGTGATAGGAGCGATACAAGGTTAGGTAGTTGCGCGCAAAATCTGGTGCTTGGCTAACGATGGCCTTTAGATCCATAAGGTCGACGTTGCTTGATTTAAAGAGAGGATCCTGCAAGCTCTCGCTGAGTTCGCTGATTAGTCGATCATCTTCTTCCTCGGAAAAGGTCGCTAAATCCACATCAAATAAGGTGCTGAGATTTAGAAGAACCGGCACGGTTAATGGGCGCTGATCGTTTTCGATTTGATTTAAGTAGCTGGGAGATATTTCCAGCTGCTTTGCTAGTGCAGCTTGGGTGGTGCCCTGTTGTTCTCTGAATCGGCGAATCTTGGTGCCAAGAAATAGCTTCCGTTTCCGCTCAGCCATAATGCTGGACCTCCTAGAAGGGGGTGTTGTTGGTTTGGGGTTATGACTTACAAATTCTTAGGTCTAAGATATTAACAAAATTTGCAAATTCACAAAAGTATTTGCGAAGCCTTTACAGTTCTGCACGTTAATCTAGTCGTTATATTGCTATAAATCCAGGGTTTTATCATACTCTTCGCCGTGTTTTTAACTTTGTTGTTATGTTTGTAAATTTTTGCAAAGTTTGCAAATTGCGTGGTTCAAGCCTTCCCCGACTGTTGAGGATTACTAGATGCAAAGCTACCGAGCGCCCCTGTCCGATATGCAATTCTTGCTATATCAAACGTTGAAAGTGGATCAGTTTTGGCAGTCCACACCTTCGTTAGCCCCCCTAATTGATCGTGAAACGTCAGATGCATTACTAAATGAGGCTGCCAAAGTAACCGGCGAATGTATCTCACCAATCAATCGCAGCGGTGATGAAGAGGGTGCCCAATGGATTGAAGGTAACGTGAAAACACCCACTGGATTTCCTTCAGCTTATAAAGTCTATTGTGATGGCGGTTGGCCAAGTATATCTGGTGATCCTGCCTATGGCGGTATGGGGTTACCCAAGTCATTTTCCGTGTTAATGGACGAAATGCTCTATGGGGCAAATAGTTCCTTTGCGCTATATCCCTGTTTGTCGGCTGGTGCCACTCTGGCTATTAATGCTCACGCGTCTGAAGAAATAAAATCGTTATTCTTACCGAAGATGTACTCTGGTGAGTGGGCGGGCACCATGTGTTTGACGGAGCCTCATGCGGGAAGTGATTTGGGTTTGATTCGTACCAAAGCGATACCTAATCAAGACGGTACCTTTGATATTACCGGCACCAAGATATTTATTACTGGTGGCGATCAAGACTTAACAGAAAATATTGTGCATTTGGTGTTAGCCAAGTTGCCCGATGCGCCTTCGGGTTCTCGCGGAATCTCTCTGTTTTTAGTGCCTAAAGTGTCGGTAAATGAAGAAGGCCAGTTGTTAGAAGCTAACGGTGTCAGCTGCGGATCCATTGAGCATAAGATGGGTATTAAAGGATCCGCCACCTGTGTGATGAACTTCGATAACGCCAAGGGCTATTTAATTGGAGAAGTGAATCGTGGTTTGCAGTGTATGTTTACCATGATGAATTACGAGCGTCTTTCTATCGGCATACAAGGTATTGGATGTGCCGAAATGTCCTATCAAAATGCAGTGAGCTATTCCCGTGAACGCTTGCAAGGCAAGGACGCAACTGCAAAACAAGCAGCGCCCATTATCGTTCATCCTGATGTACGACGCATGTTGCTAACCATGAAATCTACGATTGAAGCGGGTCGAGCCATGTCTGTTTATTTAGGCATGCAGTTAGATAAAAGTAAGTTCAGTGAAGATGCTAATGAGCGTGCACACGCTAGTGCCTTGGTGGGGCTTTTAACGCCTGTAGCGAAAGCGTTCTTCACCGATTTAGGTTTAGAAAATACCATTCATGGTCAGCAAGTGTTTGGTGGTCATGGTTATGTTCGTGAATGGGGGCAAGAGCAGTTAGTGCGCGATGTACGTATTGCGCAAATCTATGAGGGAACCAATGGAATTCAAGCGCTAGATTTATTGCAGCGTAAAGTGTTTGCTAATCGTGGTGAGTGGTTGGCTTTGTATTTTGTAGAAATCGAAGCGGAGCTTAATGAGTTGGATGCAGAATCCTCAAACCAATATGGTGACTTGCTGGGCTATGGTAATAAATTAAAGCAGTTGTTGGCTGACACAACCAAGCTCACGAATACCATCATTGATTTGGGTGAAGAGTCGCCTTTAAATATTGCGGCGTCTGCTACTGAGTATTTGCACTTGTTGGGCTATATCACTTACGGATTCCTTTGGCTGAAAATGATGAAGGCCGCGGTGGAAAATAAGCACCAAGATGCTGAATTCTGTAATGCTAAGCTAGCTACGGGACAGTTTTTCTTTAATCGTGTGTTAACCCGCACAGATACCTTGCTTGCAAATTTAGCCCAGCAAGATGTTGATGATTACATGTGTTTAAACGCCGCTTCTTTTTAGGTCTCTTTTAAGCTTTCAACGCTATATTGTTGTTGCTTTATATAACTTTTTGTTGATCTTCCTCTCCTAATGAAGCCTTGGTTTTACCGGGCTTCTTTTTTTCCCGGTTTTCCATGGCATATGGCCAATTTGGCACTTAAATCTGGCAGGAAATACTGTTAATGTAACTTTTGTTACAATGAACTGATCAAGAAACCTTGAATAAACGCTGCTTCGGGTCAATATATGCTGCCAATGATGGTTAAGCTATCGCGCTAAGTTTATGACTTGAGCTATTCTTTTTTATTAGTTTGTTACTGGTTTCCAGTTTTTTGTCGATTTTCATTTGCAGTTGAGGTTCAGTCGTTTGTCAGTTAAGCCGTTTGATTCCATTCGACCCTATTCTGATCAAGAAGTCCCTGATGTGGTTGAGCGCCTATCGAGTTCAGAGGCGTTAATTCAGGGGATAATTCGTGTACGATTTCCTAAGGTGCCACGTTATCTAGAAAAGCCTCTAGCACGCTTTTTGAAGTATCGAATTGGTAGCACCTTGTCGCGGGTTACCACTGTTAATGAATTTCAAATGTTAATGGGTGAATTCGTAGAAAAAACCATTGATGAAACTATTTCTGAGTTTACTCATAGCGGCATCGAGAAACTCGATGTCAGCAAACCCTATTTATTCATCAGCAATCATCGTGACATTACCTTAGATTCTGCGTTGCTAAATTATGCCTTGGTTAAGAATGGCCATGAGTCAGCAGAAATTGCAATTGGCGATAATCTGCTAGTTAATCCGTTGGTCGCTGATTTGTTACGCTTAAATAAGAGCTTTGTCGTAAATCGTTCTGCCACTGGCATTAAAGAAAAGTACGCTGCACTTACTGAGTTGTCGCATTACATCTATAGTGCCAATGAAGATTCCCGTTCTATTTGGATCGCGCAAAAAGAAGGGCGTGCTAAAGATGGCGCAGATTTAACCGATCCAGCTATTTTGAAAATGCTGCATGTCTGGGCGAAAAAGCAGGGCTTGAGTTTTTCTGAAACGATTCAGCGTTATAACGTTGTGCCTGTGTCAATTTCATATGAATACGATCCATGTGATGGCTTGAAGGCATCCGAACTTTTTGCAAAAGAATCTGAAGCCTATCAAAAGAATAGCGCTGAAGACTTAATTAGCATTATGCAGGGTATTTCACTACCAAAAGGGCGTGTACATATTCAGGTTGGCGATGTGTTGCAGGGTGAATACAGTGATCCCATAGAGGCAGCGAAAGCCATTGATGAACAAATCGTTTCCAATTATCGTCTCTATCCTTCCAATTGGTTGGCTTACGATCAGCTGTTGCATACCAAAGGTGGAATGCAATCTATTCGCGATGTTTCTAGCGAAAAGCTAAAACAATGGTTGCAAAATTCAGGTTTAAACCAAATTAATCTGAACTCTCAGGATCTGGCTAAGCAAGCGAAGGAATTTCGTGATCGTTTATCTCACTACTCTGATCAGGTGCAGCAATACATGTTAGAAATGTATGCTAATCCGGTGATTAATAAGTACCGAATTTATACTTGAGCACCAAAATCAATCGGGGTTTAATGTTCGCTAACCTGATAAGAGAGTGGTGACTTACTTTGTTGAGCGAACGACTGCATAAAGCTGGTTTAAATCTACAGCACTCTTTTCTTATCGCTGACCTGCCTCAGGAAATACGTGACCAACTCGTAATTTCAAGCCAATCGCAACAAGAATATCGGCAGCTTTTGTTATTGGGTCATGGTGGCAAAGAGCTTTGGCAAGCGCTAGAAACTGCCAAGATAAAATCTAACGATCCGGTGGATGATTATACCGTTCAGCAAATTAGAGATTTTCTCGCGCAGGAGTTTCCAGGGATAAGTTTTGAGATTATTTATCCTGGCGAGCATCCCGTTGGTTTACAAAAATTGGGTGAGTTAGCCGGTTGGCATTTCCCATCCCCATTCAGGGTAGGTATCAATGATTATTGGGGAACATGGTTTGCTTATCGGGCCGTGGTGTTATTAGAAAATGTGATAGCAGAACCAAGCAGTGGCAGTCAAACAAACTACAAGTCACCTTGTGTCGAATGTGCAACCAAGCCCTGTGTGGAGCGATGTCCAGTTGGCGCAGTTTCGGTAGATGGGTTCGATGCTGATGCTTGCATGCAATATCGTAAATCCCCCCAATCAGCATGCAGGCATACCTGCTTAGCCCGTGTAGCTTGCCCGGTTGGTTCTCAGCATCGTTATAGCGATGAGCAACTTCACTATCATTACACCTGTTCATTAAACACAATTCTTGAGCACTATTAGTGTCACGTAGTCTATACGAATGTACCATTTTGGGGGGCGTTTGATTAAAATTGCAGGGCACTTGTGGGATTCCAACCGAAACGACTTTGATTAGTTGTAGTTCGAATATACCTCTTAATTTGTAAGTAATTGTTTTGTAGGCATATTAGGCATCTTACATTGGTGTCGACCAAGGCTTATTTCCTCTAAAATTGGTTTCTTCAAGCTCGTGATGGGTTTTATCGAAATTAGCTGTTGGTGAGTTAATTGCATCTGGAAATCATTTAGGCTGTATAAGGACTAGGGCTATGGCGCATTTAAGCACGTTGGATGCTTCCTTCTTACATATGGAATCAAATCGCACCCCAATGCATGTGGGTGGTTTGATGGTGTTTAAGCTCCCTCAGGATGCCGCTCCAGATTATTTAAATAAGCTATTTGAAAGACTGCTTAAGTCTCCGGTTACCAATGCGCCATTCTGCTACAAGCTAAAGAAAGGTCGATTGTCGAGCGTTGCCCCTGCTTGGAAAGTTGCCAAGAAAATCGATATTGATTATCACGTACGTCACTCGGCGTTGCCTTTTCCTGGTGGCGAAAAAGAGTTGGGTGTTTTAGTTGCTCGCCTGCATTCTATCCATTTAGATTTTGATCGCCCGTTGTGGGAATTCCACCTTATCGAAGGCCTGGAAAACAATCGCTTTGCGATTTATATGAAAACACACCATTCCTTGATCGATGGAATGGGCGCCATGAAAATGATTAAGAAATGGCTGAGTGACGATCCGTTGGAGCACACCGAGGTTGCCCCTTGGTCTGCTAACTTCGAAATAAGGCCTCGCCGTAGGCGCAGCACAGATGAAAAGCCCAAGAAGAAAACGGTAGGTGAACTCGTTAAGCAGCAGTTTGGCGCTACTAAGGAACTTGCAGGCAAACTTCGCCAAATGAATGACCGCCATGAGAATCCAGAAGGCGGAATGTATTCCGCCATGCATACGCCGAAAACACTTTTCAATCAGAGTATTTCGCCTCAGCGTCGTTTGGCAACACAGTTATATGATGTGGAGCGTTTTAAGCGTATTCAGAAGGCAACGGGTGCCACCGTTAATGATATTTGTTTGTCAGTCATTGGGGCAGCT
Organism: Pseudomonadales bacterium; assembly: GCA_022361455.1. GTDB lineage: Bacteria > Pseudomonadota > Gammaproteobacteria > Pseudomonadales > Ketobacteraceae. Next base: position 28,754 of record JAKSAW010000174.1, read on the forward strand.
ACCCGTCGATATTTAGATGAGCTAGAGCGACTGCCCGAAGATTCTCTTATTGTTTCTATTCCTGTGGGATTGCCCAGGCCAGATGGAAAAATTGGTAATGCTGCGATAGGTTTTGCCTGTCCTTTGGGGACTGATATCCGCGAACCAGAACGCCGCTTGAAAAATATTAAGACCATTACTCATCGTACTAAACAGCAATTGAAATCTCTGTCCTCAGACGCACTGAAGCAGTTTTCTATTTTAGGTGTTGCGCCCTTAATGATGGGGCAGCTCACCGGTCTTGGTATGAAGATACCACCGTTATTTAATTTGGTGGTTTCTAACGTGGTTGCCACTCGCCACAAGATGTATTTAAACGGCGCCGAGCTTGAAGCCATGTATCCTATTTCAATCTTGTTTGATGGTTACGCGCTCAATATCACAGTCGTGGGTTATGCGGACAGTTTAGCGTTAGGCTTTACTGGCTGTCGCAACGCATTACCAAGCTTGCAGCGATTAGCAGTCTATACCGGTGAAGCGCTAGAAGAGTTAGAGGCGTCATTAGGTTTTTGTGGGGAGCTTGATGAAGATGGCGTCCCCATTTTAAAAAAAAAAAAAAAAGAGCGAGTAGTGCTTAGCTAGATTTAGTTAAGCACTCTTAGCTACCTTTCTATTGATTAAGCTGCTGTAGAACGTAGTTATAAAAACCTTGCAGATCAGCAAATTCCAAAACTACATCCACCTTTCTGCCATTGGGTTGGTTGATCAGTGTTCCTTGATAATACCCGTCAGTGATGATCGCGAGAGTCTGTTTGCTGGGCGCTTTAAACAAGTCTGGGCGTGCCAAATAACTCGCTGCGGTGACATCCCACATACAATAGAAAGGCTGATCTAGGGTAAGTTGATAGCTCTGGTAGGCTAGTTCGGAAAGCTTTGCGGTGGCGCTTTGGGACTTTAGCGATGCCAAAAATTCATTGGTAATTTTAGCGTCGTCAGTCACGTTCAGTGGAAACAACGTGATGGGGAAATTGGTATTTTCAAAAACCCAAGCAACAGCATAGGGATCCCAAAATACGTTCCATTCCGCATAGGGGTTAGCAATATCTTTCGGCAAGGTGTTGGGATCTAGGTTGCCAGCATGACCATTAACAGCTCCTCCCATCCAAATAAGTTGCTCGATGCCGGCTGCTAGCTCTGGCGACTCTTGGAGTACGTTTCGCAAAAGGGTTAAGGGGCAACAGATTAGCAGGGTTACTTTTTCTTGGTTGTCGCAGGCCGTTTGCAACGTTGTCTTTAATGCTTGATTACCGTCTGGATAATCGGGTTCGGTTAGATTGATGGGGTAGCCTAAGGCAGGATCCTGCTGCCATTTTTCACACAGTTGTTCGTAGCTTAACGATGGCATGGATTGGTCTGGGTAGTACGGCCAATCTGGATCAGTTGGGATATCGCTTAAGCAGGCAATGGTATTCAGGGTTACCGAATCCTTGCGATACTCCCATGGAAATTGGTTCCAGCTTCTAGAAAGCGCTAGTGACACCAGGTTCGCGGGTGAATTGATAAATTGTTGAATCTTGTAAGCTGCGTTCATGGCAGGTCCTGCAACGCAGTCGCCATTGGTAATTATGATATCGCTTAATTCTATATTTGGCAGGGTGGTGAGAAGTACGCCAGCGATGTATTCATCAATGGCAGCATCATGATTAAAAACAACTTTCATAAACTGTAAGACTCAAGCAAGTTAGTTGAGTCTATAGCATAGAATAAAATACCTAGTAGTATGATGTTATTTTGATAACCATAGGGTTAACGCCCAGGCTAAGCGTTGATCACTTAATAGTTTTAAATGGCCCACTTCAGAAAACATTAAGCGCTGTACATTGTCGTGTTCTTGTGGAAATTGTTCATAACCCATGGCGCTCGTTTCTGTTACTAGTCCATCTCCCAGTACCGTTTCCGCTGCTTTGTTCGGTAGGCGGGTGCCTACAACTAGGTGCTGAACATGATCGATAAAATAGTAGGGCGAGAGTTTGTCGTGGTTATCTTGCTCTATTAGATTAGAGTTCCTCAAGCTGCGAATACCGCGACTTCTGATGTTGCCCAGTGCCATTAGGGGCATGCTATAGGGCGACACGCCTAAGGTTGAATTGGCATATTCGCCAAGCTTTTCAAGGTTTGCTCCATGGTGTGGGGATGCCAAATATGCCGCATGGGATACGGAACTAATCCATTGGTGATTATCGATATGTGCGGCATGTACAAGGGCACTACGTATCACTAAACCACCCATGGAATGTCCTACCATTAGCAGCTTCTGGTCTTCAGTAATGTGCTCTTCCAATAAAGCTGAAAGTAGTTTTCCGTTTTCTGCAAGCGTTAAACCAGAGTTGTAGCGAACGTAAACACTACCCACACCTTGTTGGCGTAAGGCTTGTTTAAAACTCATCAGAGCAGGAGACTTCCACTCTTGCTCGGTTAAGCACAAACCATGTACAAATAGAGCGATACCATTGGGGTGGCTTTCTTTCATGGCTGATAAGGAAATCTGTTCACCGTCAGCATTGTACAACTGCATCTCGATGCGCGCTGGGTGATTCCAATCTCGAAGCTTGTCACCAATAACGCCATTCATGACCCCTTGCAGCCGAATTAGCTCACTAGACTGCTTGTCGCTGTAGGGAATGAGTTGCAGCAGTTTGTGGATCTTATTTGAGATATGAATGAGCCCGAGGTGAACCAGCTGGTAAGTCTTAGGGGCCTGTTCCAAATTGGGCTGGTGTTTTTGGTCAAAGATGCTGGGTTTATCAGAAAACGCATGGTGAATTTCAGCAGCGATTCGGGTGAGCTCGCTGGTACCGCGCAATAGCAAGCTAAGAAAGCCCAAGGCAAATCGGGCGGGTCGATAGGGGTTGGCTACTTCCGCTTGCTCGGTCATGGTGCTGATACCCTTTAAAAATATTCAGTGTTCGTGTGTACACTAAAATAAATTTCAATATCAGTCAATAGGCACAATTAATTGGTCTTTTTGCTGATTTTTAAGTAGGTGAGGGAGTATTTTTAGTGTTCGAGCGAACACTAAACAGCGAATAAGAGGATTTTGACGGTTTTTGAGTGGCAGCGTTTTGTATAAATTAGAACTGAAGCATGGCTTCCATGCTATTCAGGTCTTTCAGATAGTCTGAGACAGGCTGACCTTCTAGGTAAAGCTTGATGATGTTTTGCTGCTCATAGGTGGGAATGCTGTGTAGCAGCTTGGCGTTAGTTTCCACCATGTGCTTGGCTTTCCAGGTTAAGTGGATGACTTTTTCATCGGGAAAACTAGCACCGTCAAAATTCTCGTTGGCCAGAATTTGAATGGCTGCGCTGATAAGAGCTGCCGTATCTGTTTTGCCAAGTTCTTCTTCAACAATGCGTCGGGTATTAGCCATCGTCTCTGAGCCTCGCCTTTATTCTTCTTGCAGTTCCGTCGCGAGAATTGATTTTATTTATTGATGTAAAAATAGTAGCGGATGCACCGCAGTGCAAGGTGGATTGGATATAAAAAAGTCACGGAATTGCCCCAGCCCACGGGGGATTTGGCTTGCAGGGATTTAGAATTTTTTGTTATTCAATCAATATAATAATTCTAAAAAACTCCTAAATCAGCAATGGCGCGGGCTAGCAGGTTGGCAAGGGAAATCTCATTGGATTTATGTGGAATACTGTCGGTGCTGATTAGCTCGGCAATATGGCTTTCAGCCAATAACTTTTCAGCCCCAGGCGCTAAAAGAGCATGGCTACATAAGGCCACCACCTTACTGCAACCATAGTTATGTAGAGACTTTGCCGCTTCCGCCATCGTGTGGCCGCTGCTAATAACGTCGTCTACTAATACCGCGGTTTTGTTTTTCCAATCATATTTTGGCAGTGTTACTTTCACAGATCGGTCGCCCATTCGATTTTTCGCGGCAACAACAAAGTCGCAGTCTGCGGATTTTGCCACAACGGATACCCATTGCTCAGATTCCTCGTCTGGGCCTACAAAAACAGCATCTTGATAGCGTTTACTAATAAAGTTACCAAGCTCGCCTGCAGCAGTTAGGGATACCGCGTTTTTTGTCGGAATCGCTTCATCAAGGGTTTTTATACGGTGTAAATGGGGATCTACGGTAATTAAATGATCGCAACATTGAGCGATGAGATCGCCGATGATTTTTTGGCTGACCGCCTGACCGGGATGAAATGCTTTGTCTTGGCGCATATAGCAAAGGTAGGGCGCCACTAAAATGATTTTGCTAACGTTTTGCTGCCGGGCTGCTTTGGCTGCAATATAGAGATCGATTAGCTTTTCATTAGGAAAATTTAGCGTTTGGCAAATAATAATGGTTTCGGGTAGCTCGCTTGGCAGTTCAATCAGGCTTTCTCCATCGGGAAAATGGCGCCGTTCTATGGTTTGATGTTGCAGCCCCAGTGCCGCCGCTAAGTTTTCTGCTTCTGCTTGATAGTTTTCGAAACTAAGTACGACCATATAAAATTTAATTCCAGTCTGTATTTATTTGTGCAGTAAAGGGTGTCGTATTCGCTTAACTTCTTCGCTGGCCGAAGTGGTGTTGCCTAAAGTCTTCGCCAATGGAATAGCCGTTATTAAATCCTGCAGCCCGCTTCGCAAAGTTAAAGTCTGCAGGAAACTCCGCATAGATTTTAAAAAGTGTATCGCCTTTGGAGACCTTATCACCGAGGCGTTTGATAATCTCAACACCGGCACCTTTGTCCAGCGGTGCGCCAGCTAATCGGGCAATTCTGGCAACTACCAAGTTATCGATTCCAGTGACGAATCCCGATTCATTGGCACGGATTTCGGAAGTTAACTTACCAGGAATATAGCGAGCACTTTGTTCACCTTGAGCTTGAATGATCGACTCCATTTTGGTGAAGGCTCGGCCTGAATCTAATATATCTCGAGCGATGTTGTAGCCTTCGCCGCCGCGAACATCGGGAGCAAACTCAATCATTCTGCCGGCCAGTTGAAGTGATTTTTCCCTCAGGTCATGTGGGGCATCGGGGTGATTTTCCAGTACTTTCATTACATCCCGAGCTTCAAGCACAGGGCCAATACCAGTGCCTATAGGTTGCGAGCCATCGGTGACAATCACATGGGTTTCCAAACCGATACGATCACCTACAAACTCAAAGAGCTTGCGTAGCTTCATCGCTTCGCGCATGGAATGTACTTTCGCGCTTGGTCCAACAGGTATATCGATAAGCAAATGGGTGGATCCACAGGCGAGTTTCTTGGCCAATATGGATGCCACCATCTGACCAGGTGAGTCTATTGATAGAGGTCTTTCTACTGAAATCAGAATATCGTCTACCGGTGCCAGTTTTGCTGTACCACCCCATGCTAGGCACGCTTTTTCCTGGCGAACGATATCGTGTAACTTGCTTGTAGAGAGGTTCACCTGAGCTAACACTTCCATGGTGTCCGCAGTGCCTGCAGGGGAGGTGATGGCACGGCTTGAGGTTTTGGGACATAACAAACCATAGGCGGCCACAATGGGTATAACGATCATTGAAGTTCGGTTACCGGGAATGCCACCAATACAATGCTTATCCACTACCTGGTTTTCAGACCAATCAAGCTTGTTCCCTGATTCCACCATGGCTTTGGTTAAGTACAGTACTTCGTTGCGGTCCAATCCGGCTTGCGCGGAGGATACTAAAAAGGCCGCGATTTCAGGCTTTGAGTAACGGTTGTCGACAATATCTCTTACAATAAGCGTAAGTTGTTCCTCGCTTAACTGTTCCCCTTCCATTTTTAAACGCACAAAATCCATGGAGTGGGGGGGAGATGCATGGCTAACTTCCACATCGCTGCCTTCGGGCACGCCTAACTGGCTAAAGCCTTGTAGAGATAAACCGAGTTCATGGTGATCAACGATGTGCGTGTCTTCAACCACATTGAGTACAGCAAGGATTTTCCTACCATCATATTGCACCTCGATCTTACTGAGTGCTTGAAAGCCTTCGGCACGATAAAGATCACAATCGCGATGCATATAGGCAACGTTTTCATGGTAAGTATCGATGCTTACTCTTTTTAGCTGCAGCGCGCTAGAATCTTTGGAATCTTGTTGATTGCTCTTGTCGGGGCTATCTGTCGTTTCGTTCATAGTGCTTTGTTTTCGTTGATCCCGGCTTTTTGATCAAAAATAGTAGGTCGCTTGGTGACCTTGCGTTGTTGGTAATCATAAAACACAAAACCTGATTTTGCGCGAAACAGCTCTTGGTCGTCATGGGTTCGAGTTGCTCTCATCAGCATATCACCGCCGTATTTATTCATATCACCAAGCGCTAATTCAACGCCCAGCTCATCGTTATGAAAACCCTCCGCGATATACATTAGCATTAGATCTGAATTAACAATGCCGATGCTTTCCACGATACAACCAGGAAACCCCATGCTTTCAAACCAGGCATCTCGGCAATCGCCAATGATGGTCACCACCTTGTCATGAGCAAGATGGCCGCCACTGTTCTCATGGGCTTTGGTGATTGTCATGGAATAGTTAAAAATAACGTTTTCTGGGAATTCTATAGATACGCGCATACTACACATTTGCTCGCTAGTTTAGCGTTTAGGTTTAATCACTGACTCTATTATTGAGGATCGTCGGTGATGGTGGCCTGATCTGAATCTATTTCTATATAAAAACAATTTCGGCGGTTGGTGTGGCAGGCGGGCCCCAACTGATTAACTTTCAGAAGTAGGGTGTCGCCATCACAATCAATATGCATGGAAACCAGCTTTTGAACATGTCCGGATGATTCGCCCTTGCGCCAATAGGTTTGTCTGGATCGGGACCAGTAGCAGACTTGATTGGTCGCTAAAGTTTCTTCGATAGAGAGCTTGTTCATCCAGGCCATCATCAATACTTCGCCGCTGTCGTGTTGCTGGGCAATGGCTGGAATCAG
>JAKSAW010000785.1 GCA_022361455.1 Pseudomonadales bacterium
ACATAGTTTAGTCTCATACTATTTATATAATTAACCCAATAACAAAGGCGTGTGATTAAACACACGCCTCTTAATTCTTAAAATACTGGCGGAGTGGACGGGACTCGAACCCGCGACCCCCGGCGTGACAGGCCGGTATTCTAACCAACTGAACTACCACTCCGATGTGTCTTTCTGGTGGGTGCTGCAGGGCTCGAACCTGCGACCCTCGCCTTGTAAGGGCGATGCTCTCCCAGCTGAGCTAAGCACCCGCAGGAAGCCCGCTAGTTTACGGCATCCTTAAAGGCTTTGCCAGCTTTGAAAGCGGGAGAACGTGACGCAGAAATCTCCATCGGTTCGCCGGTTTTCGGGTTGCGGCCGGTGCGCGCGGCACGGGCACGAACCGAGAAAGTACCGAAGCCGAGAATGGAGACCGTATCGCCGTTTTGCATGGCCTTGGTGATGGCGTCGATCATGCCGTCCATTGCACGCGCGGCGGCAGCCTTGGAGATGTCAGCCGAGTCGGCCATGGCTTCGATCAATTCAGTCTTATTCATAGTGGATGGGTCCCCTTTGTGGTTGGCTCTGCCGATGGATTAACTTCCGATCCCCGCTCCGATCGACTTTCGTTTGTAGTGTTGCCGCGACGGCCGCGCGAAGAGGCGGATTTATACCAAGCGCGAAAAAATAGTGTCAAGTAAAGATAATACCCGGCGGCCTATAAGCACGCCGGGTTGAACGGATGTTGCGAACAAGTTCTCAATGTCGCAATCGCTTTCCGCTTGCACCCTTGGCCTTGCCCTCCGATTCCTTGGTCGCTTGTTCGCCGACTTTCTGTTCGGCGGTCCGTTTGCCTTCGACGGTTCTGGGCGTCGGCTGTTCGACCAGCGCGACTTCCAGTACCTCGTCGATCCACCGGACCGGACGAATGTCGAGGTTTTGCTTAATGTTCTTCGGGATATCCACGAGATCGCGTTCGTTCTCGTGCGGTATCACCACCTTCTGGGTGCCGCCGCGATGGGCGGCAAGCAACTTCTCCTTCAAACCGCCTATGGGCAGGACCTCGCCACGCAAGGTGATCTCACCGGTCATGGCGACGTCGGCACGCACCGGAATATCGGTCAGGGCCGATACCAGAGCGGTACACATGCCGATGCCGGCGCTCGGCCCGTCTTTCGGCGTCGCACCTTCCGGAACGTGAATATGCACGTCGTATTGCTGGTGGAAATCCTCTTCCAGACCCAAGGCGTCGGCCCGACTCCGGACCACGGTCATCGCTGCCTGGATGGATTCCTTCATCACGTCGCCAAGCTGACCCGTGTGCGTCAAGCGTCCCTTGCCGGGCATCAACGCCGCCTCGATGCGTAACAGTTCGCCGCCGACCTCGGTCCAGGCCAGCCCGGTCACCTGACCAATCTGATCGCGTTCGTCGGCCATGCCGTAGCGA
>JAKSAW010000257.1 GCA_022361455.1 Pseudomonadales bacterium
AGAACGCTGAGAAAAGAAGATATGAAAAAGCCCCGGTTAGCGATAACTAATCGGGGCTTTTTTGCGTGCTGATCTATTGTCGAGATGGTTTATAAACGACTCTTATTGCTAGGCCCAGCAATCCTGCGATAAGTACGAAGTCGATGGGGCCGCCACCGCTGCCACCCCCGGGAGCTTCAACACAGGGTTTAAAGGATGGGCAGTCGCCAGAGCTGCTGGTGTCTTCGTCATCATCAGTCCCAACATCAGAATCTCCAGTGTCATCGTCATCTGAACCGGAGTCTGTGCCTGTGCTGCTGCCTGTAGATGCCGCATCCTCCGTATCTCCATCTACGGTGATGGCGAGCTCTCCATTGGTTTCTTCCAATGTTAGGGTAACAGTTTCGCTGCCTTCCGTGATTGGTAGCAGTGCACTGATGGTGCCGCTGAGGGTTGTATCTGTAGAGGTTTCTTCGAGCAATCCTCCGGATAGATCCCATTCTTGCAAGAGTGATGACTCTGAATCGTAAGTATATAAGTTGGAGCCAATAAACAATCCTACGTCGGCTTCACTTGGCACCGAGTCGACTATCCGCAAGGTGCTAGTGTCATAGATTTCCCCTGCTAAGAACAGTCTTGTTTGGTCGTCGTTGAGGGACATGGTTGGGTCCGACTCTGGGATAGTTTGGATAGTGCCAAAGTCTATTGATTGAAGCGCGGCGCCATCATCGAGGCCTCCGAATGATCCGTCAGTTTCGAATTCGATAGCGAATAGTCCTTCGCTGGTGGTGTAGAAGATACGATCTAGAGTGCTGGAGTAAATACCGCCTGTCCAAGCATCGCAGCAGTTTTCTACTGTACCGTCGGCGACTTGATTAACAAAGGATAGCTCCATGACGCCAACGTCCGTGATGTCGTCATCGTCGTCTGCCAAGTTGTAAGATCTAACCGTGGCATCATCTCCAGAGCCAAGGCTAATCACCAAAAAGTTACCGGCATCGATAATTTGGTGTATTTCGGAATCACCAAACCCGTCACTTATAGCTAGATTGGTCTCGTCTTCACTTTCGGACTCGCTTACCGGTAAATGTCTGATCCAATAATTAGTGCCATCGGTAAATGCTAAAAAGAAACGATCTAATCCCGATACGTAAGCTCCGTCAATTGGATCGAACCAGAATGTCTCGGTATAGCCTCTGAAGCTGTTAGTGGTGGTGTTCCAAAATCCTACGTAGTGGTCGCAGCCGTCTTCAATCTGCATCGCAACTTCAGTGTCGCTTATGGCGAATGAAGTGCTCTGCCTTACATTTGACATATTAGCTGAAGCCGGATCGTAGTTTGCGTTTCGCCAAGGGTGATAGTCGGCTGTGAAATCACCATCGTTGACAGTTTCAACTGCTAGCTCAGAGCCCTCACCATAGAATAGAAATACTCTGCCGCCAGAAGCGACTATGGTATGTGCGCTTATGGTTGTGTCATAGTAATGATCAGTGTCTTCCAGATAACCATTCCAAGATCTATATAGATAAGGACCGGATTTAGCATGTCTGACGAGTCTGGTACCGTCAGTGCCAATAGGGTTGCAGATATTATTGGTAGTCATAGCGAAGTAAGCGTAGTTGGTGTCGTCTGTTGCAGAATCAATGACACCATCTGTTGCGAATATATAGCTGAGCACCAGCTGTGAACTTAGTGCATCTACAGCGTCCAGGTCTCCGTGGGAGAATCTGATGCCATCGCTATCGCTAAAATCGACCACAAAACCAGAAGCATCGATGGCGACCTCTAAATCATCCAGGAAAAATGGCTCAGACATGCTGTTTGGTGCATCGGTAAAGCCGCTATAACTAGGATCCCTTGTCATTGCAGTTAGCTCAGCGAGAGCGCCTGTGCTTTCGGTAAAACCAGCTTCCATGTATTGAGTATCAGCCTCAATATCTCCGGCAGATGCGATCTGAGCAACGATGCGGTTGTCATCACTATCCAAGAAAATGTCATGGATTTCGAACATGTCTTCTGCGTCTAGAGTGGAAGGGGTACGGTCAACTAATGCCCCTGTATTCTTATTGACTGTGATAATGGCATTGTCAGGTGACCCCAGAAGTATTATTAAGAAATCTCCTGCCGATATAATTCTCTTAGCGTCGGTTACCAAGTTTCTGATGAAAGTGGCGGTACCTGAGCGATTATAGGATCTTAGACTTGTGCCCTCGGTGATGAAAAAATTGGTGCCATCATAGGTAATGGCAGAGGGCTCCCCGCTCACGTTAAACAACGATGTCACTGAGCTGCCACCAACGCTCAAATCGTATTCGTAGACTGTATAAGTCGTAACTTCTGCCTCAGTAGTGCCTTCTAATAGGTGAAATAATGTTCCAGATTCAAAGGTATCGATAATCTCGGCGGTGGCGTTCACACTGGTAGAAAGGGCTACTGCGCTTGCGAGGTGGAAGAAAAACTTTTTAAATTTCAGCATGATATAGGCTCTTGGTGGTTCGACCAGTGATTGTCTGCTGGACAAAAATTGCTTATATCATTTCAGTTTAGGTGAAAATTTCGCAGGCAAGTAATTGAGCCCAAATAAATTAGGAAGGAAGTGTTAAGCCTCTCACGATTCAGAAGGCTTTTTTGGGGATCATGTTGAGGCAGAAAAGGCCCCGAAAGGAACCCGATGTTAGCCTCGGGTCCAGCGAGTACCCTCTCTAGTATCTTCTAGCAAAACGCCTTTAGCTTTCAGCTCCTCACGGATTTCGTCGGCTCTTTGGTAGTTCTTATCGAGCTTGGCCTGTTGGCGATCTTGAATCAGTTGCTCGATTTCTTCATCGCTCAGGCTTTTCGCTGAGGTAGCTGGGTGCCATTTAAACCAGGCATCTGCATCCTGCTGGAGCAGTCCCATATAGCCTGCTGCAGTCCTAAGCTCTTTTTGGAGCGCGATCTTAGTATCCCCTTCGGATTTATTAATGTCGCCCGCAAGTTTATGGAGAGTAGAAAGCGCTTGCGGGGTGGCAAGGTCATCGGCGATGAACTGGTCGATAGCTTTAAGGGCTTCAGAGGAAGACGCATCTAGATTTGTCTCTAGTGGTGCTTCTCGAAGCGCACCATAAAGGCTGTCTAGGCTTGCCTTGGCATTTTTAAGTGCATCTTCAGACCAGTCTAAAGGCTTTCGATAATGAGCTGTTAGCAGCGCATAGCGAATCACTTCACCGGGCCATTGCTCGAGAATTTCTCTAACGGTAAAAAAGTTGCCTAATGATTTCGACATCTTTTCTCCGTCAATGGTGAGGTAGCCATTGTGCATCCACACATTCACATAGTTCTCTTCGCCATGGCTATGTGCGCAACGCCCTTGAGCAATTTCGTTCTCGTGGTGGGGGAAAATCAAATCTTGTCCGCCGCCATGAATATCAATGGTTTTGCCCAAGTGTTTATTGATCATGGCAGTACATTCAATATGCCATCCTGGTCGGCCTCGACCCCAGGGGCTTTCCCAGCCGGGTAATTCGTCGCTAGAAGGTTTCCATAGAACGAAGTCACCGGGTTCTTTTTTGTAAGGGGCGACTTCAACGCGAGCCCCGGCAATCATGTCTTCTTGATTGCGCTTTGATAAGCAACCGTAAGAGGGATCGGTACTTACCTGGAAGAGCACGTGGCCTTCAGCTTCGTAAGCATGACCTTTGTCGATGAGTGATTGAATTAACTCGATCATGGCATCGATATTTTCTGTTGCTCGGGGCTCAAGGTCGGGAATAGACGCGCCGATAGCTGCCATGTCTTCGTGAAAGAAAGTGGTGTAGCGGCTACTAAGTTCCGAGATGCTTTCGTTATTTTCTTGAGCGGCTTTATTTATTTTGTCGTCAACGTCGGTAATGTTTCTCGCGTAGATCACATTGGGGTAATGACGTTTTAGCAGGCGATAGAGCACGTCGAAGATCACAACTGGGCGTGCGTTGCCGATATGAACGTAGTTGTAAACAGTAGGGCCGCAGACATACATTTTCACTTCATCTGGGTTGATGGGGGTGAAGGTGTCTTTAGACTGTGTCAGAGTGTTGTATAGTTTTATGGTCATTGCTATGTCTGCGATTGATTACCGAGCAGTGGGCATGATTCTAAAACCATGCTCACTATAGTTTCTAAATACTAAACAGGAATCTTACAAGCGGTAGCTATTTCTTCTGCAGCTTGTTCAATTCCTTTCACAACATTGTCTTTGCTACCAAGCGTTCGAACCGCCACTTCTTTGGCCTCGGCTTCATTTTTACCAACTACCCAAATTTGTGGAATCTTAGCCTTACTATGCTCACGCACCTTGTAGCCAATTTTTTCGTTACGTAAATCGACTTCCGCATGAACGCCAAAAGCGTTTAACTTTGCGGCGACTTCTTCTGCCCAAGCGCGAGCGTCATCAGTAATGGTCGCGATAACCACTGGTACTGGCGATAACCACAGAGGCAGGTGCCCCGCAGTAGATTCAATTAAGATTCCTAAGAACCGCTCAAGTGACCCTAATACTGCACGGTGAAGCATAACAGGACGATGACGGGCACCGTCTTCACCCACATACTCTGCGTCTAAACGTTCAGGTAATACAAAATCTACTTGTAAAGTGCCGCATTGCCAATCACGGCCGATAGCATCTTTTAATACAAACTCTAACTTTGGCCCGTAAAATGCGCCCTCACCTGGGTTAAGTTCACACTCTAAACCAAGGCTTTCAACAGCTGCTTGTAGTGCGCCTTCCGCCTTGTCCCAAGTTTCATCGCTGCCAGCTCTGTTCTCGGGCCGATCTGAAAACTTAATAGCAATGTCGTTGAAGCCAAAATCCGCATACACTTCGCGAAGTAGCTTTATAAAGTTTGCTGTTTTTTCATTGATTTGATCTTCGGTACAGAATATATGTGCGTCGTCCTGGCTAAAAGAGCGAGCGCGCATTAAACCATGCAGGGCACCGTGAGCTTCGTTACGGAATAAAGTGGTGAACTCGCCGATTCTTAACGGTAAATCTCGATAGCTTTTTAAACCTTGATTAAATATTTGAACGTGGCCAGGGCAGTTCATTGGTTTAATAGCCATGTCGCGGTGGTCATGGGTGCAAATGGTGAACATGTCATCGGAATACTTATCCCAGTGACCTGATTTTTCCCACAGCATGCGATCCATTAATTGAGGTGTGGAAACTTCCGCATAACCATCCCGTTCCATTTTTGCACGGATGTAGTTTTCTAAAGTCTTGCGCAAGCGCCAGCCTTTCGGATGCCAGAACATGCTGCCCACGGCTTCTTCTTGCTGGTGGAATAAGTTCATTTCTTTAGCAAGTTTACGGTGATCGCGTTTTTCTGCTTCCTCAAGCATGTTGAGGTATTTTTTCAGCTCTTTCTTATCGCGCCAGCAAGTGCCATAAATCCGTTGTAGCTGCGGATTGTTGGAATCACCACGCCAGTAAGCACCAGCAAGCTTCATAATCTTGAACGCTTTACCTAGCTTGCCCACTGAAGGTAAATGAGGGCCACGGCATAGATCTATGAATTCGCCTTGCTTATATACCGAGATCACTTCGTCTTCGGGCAAATCGCGAATCAGCTCTGCTTTAAAAGCTTCACCTTGTCCTTCGAAAAACGCGATGGCGTCGTTGCGCTCCCACACTTCTCGAACAATTTCATCGTCACGATCCACCAATTCCATCATCTTTTTCTCAATGGCTTCTAGATCGTCAGGCGTGAATGAATCTTCACGATAAAAGTCGTAGTAAAACCCGTTCTCAATGGCTGGGCCGATAGTTACCTGGGTTTCTGGGTAAAGCTCTTTAACTGCCTGCGCCATTAGGTGAGCACAGTCATGTCGCAGTAGTTCTAATGCTTCTGCTTTGTCTCGGGTAATAAACTGAACGGTTGAGTCGGTGTCGATCGTTAACGTCAGGTCTGCTTGCTGATCATTGAGAACCATCGCAACGGCGTTGCGAGCTAAACCTGGGCCAATATCATTGGCCACGTCCAATCCAGTCAATGGATTGTCATATTGACGTTGGCTACCGTCAGGTAGCGTGATTGTGATCGACATACTGATTTCCGAATACCTTTTTGGTGACATTTGGCGAGAAATCGCCAGAGTTAAGAGCGCGCTCTACGCAGCGGCACGCGAGGGCGAAATGGTATAACAGAAAGGCGTTTGACTCTAGTCGCGAATCGCAATTGCGCCTTTCCAGACGCCTTCGTAGGCTTTCACCATGACTTGATCGTTGGGGTGCTTCTTTTTGATTTCATCAGCTAGGTGGGCAGCAATATGCTCAACCGTCGAATCCGTTCCTATTAGATAACAGCTTTCTGCAGGAAGTGTTAGTTCAAAATGGCCTTGTTCAGACTGATAGGCGAACTGGAGATATTCGACACCGTCTTCTTCGAACTGCCGTTGAATGTCTTCATTGGTACCAATATAGATATCTTGCCAACGATTAGCCCAGTCCTGTTCTAGCGCTGTCGAGCGTTGGCCATTTATGCTGATTTCGATGGGTGATCGATGGCCATGGGCAATCCGCTGACAATTCCCTAAGTGTTTTTTAAGGCCATGACTGTAGTGGTAAAAAGCCCCAGAAATGACCTCAGGACGAATCACAATCGACAGCTTATCCACATTGCTAGGGAGTACTTTGGCTACGTTCTTTTCCAAATGTGGTGCAACGCTCTGAGGGGTAATGTCCTCTATTGCTAGTAACACCACCGCGTTTTCTGGTGAGATGTGTTGGAATCTTCGGCCTCTGTTGTCCTGCCAATGAAGCTCTAGCTGGTCATCTACTTTACAGGCGTTAAGTTTGGGTAAGCTTTCCGGTACCAGTAATCGATGATCATATAAATCATCGATGGCACGCTTTAGTTGCTTCTTAACATTGCCAAAATCGAACACCATGCCTTGCTCATCCAGCTCGCCGTAGAGCACCACATCCACAATCCAACTTTCCCCCAAAATGCCTCTTTCGGCATGGGCAAAGGAGAAATCCATAACAGTAAGGTGGTCAACGAAAAGGGCGGTCATGATGTAAATACTATGTTGATGCTGATAGGGGGGGTATAATAGCGGCTTTCAAGACTAAGTGACACAGACTAATTGTATGGCTTATATGCTGATTCACCGTGGTTATGTGGTCATTTTCGGGTGCGCAAGTAGGCTTTGGTGGAATTTGTCAGTTTGGGCCTAGATTCATTTTTTTGTAGTCATTTTTGTTTTCTAATTTAGTTTTGTTGAGCGTTTTGCTCGGGGTTGTTGAGGTTTTGCCTCAACATACAGGGATAGCAGCTCAGAGTGATTTAGCACGGCTGAGTTTAAAGCGTAGTAACGGGTGTATTGTGCGATTGATTAGCAGCAAACCAAAGGTATGTATTATTGGTGGTGGCTTCGCGGGGCTTAACGCTGCACAGCAGCTTAAATCCGGTGACTATGATGTTACCGTGGTGGATCCAGAACCTTATGTGGAATGGCTACCTAACGTTCATGAGATTATTTCAGGCATCAAGAATGGGGAAGAACTCCGTTTGGATCGCCGTAGAATTGTGCAGCGGTTGGGGCATCGTTTTGAGCAAACCTGCGCAACTGACCTTAATGCTGCCGCAGTAACCTTGGCCAATGGCAAAATTGTATCATTCGATGCATGTATCGTAAGCACCGGAGGGGTGGCTAACTATTTCGGTGTTGAGGGTGTATCCGCGCATGCTATTGGCATGAAATCGGTTGACGATTGTCAGCGTATAGCGAAGAAACTGCGGATGGGTTCTTTAGGGCACAAAACTACCCGTGTTGCCGTGGTAGGTGGTGGCATTGAGGGTGTGGAAGCCCTGGGCGAAGCGTTACGAGCTTATCGTTATAAGCCACAATTCGAATTCTACATGGTTGATAATCACCAAAAAGTGCTATCGGGCTGCGCGGGCAATCTAGATTCTCAAGTTAAGAGTCACGTGCGAAATTTCAGTGTCGATTTTCAGTTAGGTAGCCGGGTTTCAGAAGTCCACAAAGAGGGCATTACCCTAGATAATGGCAAGGTGGTGCATAGCGATGTCACCATTTGGTCAGGGGGCGTTGCTCCTAGCTCTTTGCTTTACAATGCTCAACTAGCAGATGGCCCAGACCAGTGGGGCGAGGTTAATTACGCGTTTCAGAGCCGTCATTACGACAATGTTTTTGTGGTCGGGGATGCTGCGAAGACGCCCAAACCGCTATCCAAGCAAGCATTTCATGCGATTGATATGGGCAGATTTGCCGGTCAAAACGTCGCGCGATACCTGAGTGGCCGCCGGCTTAAAAAGTTTGAGGCTTCATTTAAGCCGCAAGTGGTGACTTTTGGAGACATGGACACCTTTATGGTGTTTGATGGTTTTTCTGTTTCTTCATCGGTTCTTGGTGCCGCAAAAGAGGCCGTTTATACGCTGGGTTTGTTACAGCTAAGCCCGCCCGACAATCCAAAGGACTTTATGCGTAGCGTTGATTTGCTGCAAAAGAGTCTTCGCAAAGTTTATATTCCAGCTGTAAATCCACTCAACTTGGTTTCTAAATTACCAAAGGCGAAGTTCTTTCGCCGTTGATTCTTCGTGCCTGAGAGGGAGGTCCCTCCCTCTATTCCAGATTTGTGCCTTAGCTGCCCGTTTGTCTCGCTGGGTTAATTTTTTGTGCTTCTTTTTAAAACAGTCAGAATTGTTTTTATTTTGTGGTGTGCATATCATAGGTCTTTCAAGGGGCAGGACGATAAGGTGGATGAGATGGCAGATCAGGTGCCGATTGCTGAAGGTCTTTTTACTTGGCCGGACGAAAGTCCGGCGTTAATTGGCGGTCAATGCTCAGCGTGTGGTTGGGTATCGTTCCCAATGAAGCCGGGTTGTGCTCGATGCGGGGCAGAGCATGTCGAGGCTAGGCAATTGCCACGCGAAGGGATTCTATGGAGTTGGACTATTCAAGGATTCCGCCCCAAAACACCGCCTTATACACCTCCAGAGTCTGCTTTGACTGATCACGGCGAGGAGAAATTTGAACCATTTGGGGTTGGTTATATTCAACTGGCGAAGGACATTATTGTTGAAGCGCATTTAACAGAAAGCGATCCGGAGAGGTTGCAGATTGGTATGGCGATGGAATTGATTGTCTTCCCATACCGACGAAACGAGCAAGGGAATTGGTTGATGTCCTATGCATTTCAACCACAGGCGGGAAGCCAGGGGGAGGGCGCCCAATGGATGTAGCAATCATCGGAATCGGTTTGCATCCCTTTGGTCGCAACCCGCAGCGCTCAGGGCTGGAACAGGGTGAAGTTGCGGTGCGCGCTGCGTTGGCTGACGCTGGTTGCCAATGGCAGGACGTTCAAATTGCTTTTGGCGGTAGCACCGATGCAGGAAATGCGGACGCTCTAACTAATCATTTAGGTCAGACAGGCATACCATTTATTAATGTTGCTAATGGCTGTGCTACAGGGGGAAGTGCCCTGTTAGCCGCCGCCAGTGCGATTCGATCTGGGCAGGCAGATGTTGCTCTTGCCGTGGGTTTTGATAAGCATGATCACGGGGCATTTAAAGTCGATCCGCAAGATTGGGGCCTGCCTCAATGGTATGGCGAGTTGGGTTTATGTTTAACGACTCAATTTTTTGCCATGAAAATTCAGCGCTATATGCATGAGTTTGGCATCTCTGAACATTCTCTTGCTCAAGTGGCTGCCAAGAATTTTAGTAATGGTTGGTTAAACCCTAATGCTTGGCGCAGAGGTATGCGAGCACTCACCTATGGAGATGTGCTTGATTCGCCAATGGTAAGTTATCCGTTACGCAAGTACATGTTCTGTTCCCCTGCAGAGGGTGGCGCCGCTTTGGTTCTTTGCCGGTCGGATAAGGCCAGGCAATTCCAGCGTCGCCCAGTCCAGTTGAAGTCAGCAGTCATTCAGTCCAAACGGGCTGGCGCTTTTGATGTTTTCAGTCCATATCTAGTAGTGGATTCTGTTCCTAGTGCATCTCAAGTTGCTTCTCGCTTAGCTTTCGAAGAGGCTGGTTTGGGACCAGAGGACATCGATGTGGCACAGCTACAGGATACGGAGTCTGGAGCTGAGATCATGCATATGGCCGAAAATGGTTTTTGCGATCACGGTGAGCAAGAAAAGTGGTTAGCCGAAGGGCGGACAGAGCTTGGCGGCAGGTTGCCAGTGAATACCGATGGCGGCTGTTTAGCTAACGGTGAGCCCATTGGCGCTTCGGGGTTGCGCCAAGTGGTAGAAATTTGCACTCAGTTGCGCGGTGAGGCTGGTGAGCGGCAAGTTCCTAATCAGCCGAAGGTTGGCTATACCCATGTTTATGGTGCGCCAGGATTAGCTGGAGTGAGTATTTTGCAGGTCTAGTTTGTTTTGAAACTTATTCATAGAATTCGTATGCTGACATCTATATAGAGTCACTGATAGGCGGGCTTACGATTTGGAAGCTGAACATCAATACGAGATTATTGAGATCGGAAACCCGCTGCTAGCTGCAATGGCGCAGCCGGTAAAAGACTTTGAATGTGCTAGTTTAGCTGATCACATCCAGGCTATGTTTGATCTGATGGAAGCGAGGGGCGGGGTTGGAATCGCGGCTCCACAAGTAGGTGTTAGTTTGCAATTGATGATTATTGCGTCCAAGCCCAATCAGCGTTACCCCAATGCGCCTTTTATGGAGCCATTGTTGATGATTAACCCGGCTATAGAATGGCAGTCAGAAGAACAGATACTAGATTGGGAAGGTTGTTTAAGTGTTCCCGGGATAAGGGGGCGGGTTAATCGATCAGAGGCTATCGCGATTAGCTATCATTGTCGGGAAGGCATTCAACACAAAAGCCATTTAGAAGGTTTTCCTGCTAGGGTGTTTTTACATGAATATGATCACCTTGTCGGTAAAACTTTTCTTGATCGGGTTGAATCTGCTTCTTGCTTATATTCGGAGAAAGAGTACTTGAGGTGTATAAGTCAAGTTAAGTAATCGAGTTGTTAACCCAATAGTTTTAATAAAAGGTCTCCATGAGATTTATCTACCGGCATGACAGATAGCCGATTTCCCTTTTGTAGTAACTTCATGCCAGCAAGCTCAGGGTTCTGCTTCATATCTTTTAACGGTAACGGCTCTTTAAACGTTTTTTTGTGTTTGATAGTTACCGCATACCAGCGAGGGTTCTCTGGTGTTGACTTTGGGTCGTAGTATTTTGCACTTGGATCAAATTGTGTATCGTCGATTTGATGGTCTTTAATGACGCTAGCAATCCCAACTAGGGCAGGAACCTTGCATGAAGAGTGGTAAATGAAAACCTCATCACCTTTTTTAACCTCGTCTCGAAGCAGGTTGCGAGCTTGGTAGTTGCGAACGCCGTCCCAAAGCTCTCCTTTGCTTTTCTTGTTTGCTAAATCATCAATGCTAAAGGCGTCGGGTTCGGTTTTAAACAGCCAATAATTCATGGTTGCTCCCATTCATTCCTGTTTCAATCTAGATTGGTGCGCTATGAGCCAATTTTACGGGAAAAAATGCCTCAAGGGTAAAAATAGGTTGAAATGACCGTCATATTTAGGTATTTCTAGATCCCCCAAATTAATTCAACTTTGCAACTTCTGAAATTCCTTCTATATATATAGAAAGCTCGTTGAAGCTTGGTATTTCATCAGTGGGGCCGCTTGATATTATCTTCTGGTTTTTCAATGCTTTGGGTTTCTAGCCTGAATCTTATATTAAGTGATCTAACCAAATGCTAAAGATTCAGATAGCCATCTCCTAAACGGTTTATCTATGTATCTAAAAGCATTTGAAGATAAATTTAAATAACGTAGCGATATAGTGCTGTTCAGTAAAGTGGGCGCTGGCAGAGTTTTTATTGATTCAATCGATTATTCATTTGTATCGCGGGTCTAGCTTAGATCTATAAAAGTAAGACATATAAAGAAGTTAAGAGAATAAATGCTAAATAAATTAAAGCCTGAAATTAATTTTTGTTCCTGTGGTTGTGAAGCTAGATTGGTAAAAGAAAAAGGCGCTAATGGCCGTGGAAAGTTCCGATATTATGTTCAGTGTTTAGATGATAGTTGCGGCAATACTGCATCGGAAGCTCCTTTCCCTTGGCAGGCTATACTAGAATGGAATCTATCCGATAAATCTGAATTCCCAGATGATTTTAAGCTCCCCTTTATGAATCTTACTGGTATGTCTGCTGAAGAAATGCAGTCTTCAATGCAGCAAAAATATCAGCAGATAGAAAAAGAAATAGAAAAGCTTCAGGGGAATAGAAATCAGAAAAACAATGAGCGTCTAAAGATTCTAAAGTTGCAGTTGTCCTGGTTACGCTATGGGCAAAGCTGGGTGAAAGACCGATTTGGAATTGAAGATGGGTTTTGCGAAGCGGTAAATTCCTAAAAGAATTCCTTTATTTAATAATTTTGTATTCTGATAGCAGTTTTCGTAAATCAGATTTTTTAACTGGTTTACTTAAATGGTCATCCATGCCTGCCTCAAGCGAGCGAGTTTTTTCTTCTGTTAGTGCGTGAGCACTGAAAGCTACGATTAACTTTCTCTCGCGGCTATGTTCTTGTTCTAGTGCTCGGATTTGTGCGGTGGCTTGATAGCCATCCATCACGGGCATTTGGCAGTCCATAAATATTGCGCGATAAATCTCGGGTGAGCGCTCATAGAGTTCAACTGCTTCAGCGCCGTCTTTGGCTATGCTGGTTTCGATGCCAAAGCTTTTTAAAAGCCCAACAATCACCATTTGGTTTACTTTGTTGTCCTCAGCCACTAGCACTTTTATGCCGGAGGAGTCGAAGGTTTGTTGGTTGCGTAGAGAGTTTTCGCTTTCAGCAGTTTCTTTTAGAAGAGTAATACTTCTCTCAAATGAGATGGGCGTGAATGGCGCATCTGTCTCGATAATGCGCGCTTCTATATCTAGAGTGTGAGGGTGTCTGTTCTCTTGGTTGACTGCAATTAGGCAGTGGCAAGGGTTTTGAATCTGCAGCTGGGTAAAGTCTTCGAACTGCATGTGGCTATTCTCTAAGACAACGGCGATTTCATTGAGGGAAATATTAGCGTTGTTGGCAATGAATTGTTGGATATCTGAAGGTTTGAAAATACGCTCGCTGTCGATTCCCAAAATCTCTAGCGTATGAGCCCAACTATTGGTGCTCTCTGTGTCTTCTGTGGAAAAGAGTACTTGTTTTATGGTGATGCTTGCGGGTGACACTATTTGATTTGTTTCTGACAAGGATGGCGCTCTTACAGAAAAATAAAATTCTGACCCCTTGCCGGGTTCGCTTTTTATTTCGATATCGCCTTGCATCTTGTTAACCAAGCGCTTGCATATGGCCAGTCCAAGCCCAGTTCCGCCATAGCGTCGAGTGGTTGATGCGTCGGCTTGCACGAATGCCTCGAACAGATTTTTAGTCTGCGATTCAGTCATGCCAATGCCTGTATCGCAAACTGAAAACCGGATATGTTCTTGCTGCTCGTCAGGTTCTGCTTTAATGATAATTTCACCGACGTCAGTGAATTTGATTGCATTGCTTGTCAGGTTGGTAATGACTTGTTGTAGACGAGTAGGGTCTGAATTAATGAAATGTGGGGTTTTGGGATCTATATCAATAATGAGTTTTAAATGTTTTTCTCTGGCTCTTGCTGAAAAAATTGCGCCTATATGGTCGAGTAAGGCATATAGGTTTACGGGTATGTTTTCTAGTTCAATTGCACCGGCTTCAATTTTTGAGTAGTCCAATACATCATTGATGATTTGAATTAGTGTGTCTGTGGATGCTTGGATTGTTTCAATGTAGTAGGCTTGTTGGGCGTTGAGCTTACTTTCTTTAAGTAGTTCAAGTAAGCCTACTACACCGTTCATAGGGGTGCGTATTTCGTGACTCATGTTGGCGAGAAACTGGCTTTTGAATTCGTTAGTTTTAGCCAGTCGTTTCGACAAATCAGAAAGCTGTTTGGTTCTTTCCTCTACTTTGTCTTCCAGGCTGTCATGATAATCTTTAACTTCTTTGTTTCTTTCGAGTAACGCGTTTTGAGTTTCGATGAAGCTTCTAATTAATAATCCTAATTCATTGGATTGAGAAATTGTCTTCTCATCAATGTCGATGTCTTTAGCTTTTGTGGCAGTTGAAGAAGGATTTAATCGTTCAATGGCTTCTTGGAGTGTAGCCATAGGTTTGATCAGATATGCCTTAAGCATATAGTAAAAGATGATCCAGAGAGCGATGGTTTTGATAACGGCATTAATGATTGTAAAAATAAAGGTTTTAGCTGCGCGTTCAACAATAAGCGTTGAATCTGAGTAGAGAATGAGCTCGCCGAGTTGTCGGTTTGCAACCTGAGGAGGATCGGAAAAATATATCGGATAGCGGTATTCGATGCGTGTATTAGTTGATTTTATATTTTGGGGTTGTTTGCTCTGTTTAGCGGCAGTGTTTTTTGAGTCGCTAGGGTTGTTGGTTATGTTAGCAATAGATTCCTTGGAAGAAACTCGACGCTGAGTTTCGTCGGTTACCACCACACCAAAAATAAAATCGTTCTTTAGAATGCCGTCGGTAGTAGTTTCAATTTGCAGTTCTTCGTAGTTCCAGAGTGCTTGTCCAAGTACGGGCAAAAATATCTCAGCGATATGATCCACTTGAGTGTTAAGCCTATCTTGTTCATCGAGATATTCAAAAATCAGCTGAACAACGGTCACGCCGAATGCCACGAGAAAATAGATGCTCATGACGGAGCGAATGAGCTTGGTCGCAAGGGGCGAATTTCGAGGACTCATGTGGTCGCTTTGAGAGTTAGTAGGTTTGTATTGAGTATAGGTCTAAATTGGCGAGTGTGTGATTCTAGATTTTAGCTGTTCGTTCTAGCAATGCTTGAGCAATTCTATCGGCTTCCCATAATGGGGTTGGAGCTAGTGGCGGCGTTATTTGGCCGTCTTTTAGGGCCCCAGTTTTATGGTGGCGCAGAGCCTCTATCCCTTTGGCGACGCGAGTGTCAGTGCTAGATAAATCAAACAGATACACTGCATTACCAGAAGTCAGAGATTCGTACACCATAGAAACACTGTCAGGAGTAACCCAGATCTGGCCTGCTAGTGAGATTTCTCTCGGGAGCCATTCTTTGTCGGTGGATTGCCAGTGGTGGAACTCGCAATGTTCGGGCAACTGTTCAAGCTTGCGGTTTAAGTCATCAGGTGTGCGTCGGGAGTTGGTAATATTCCAGGTGATATTGGGATGAAGAGCGGCTATCTCTCTGATTTGTTTATCGATGGCGTCAGAGTCCCATCGGTAGTGTTTAGATTCACCACCGATTAGTACTAATCCTCGCGAAGGTTCGGATGATTTTGATGGAGTAACTTTATTGATAACACCATCAGTAAAAACAATGTTGGTTTTTTCTGGGCGGTTATCGTGTTTTGGTATCACACAAAGGTCAAAGCATGCGCTTGGAAACGATGGGCCGCATAAAACCACGGTGAAGCATTTATAGATTTGTTTGCATGCGATTAGCGTAAACTGAGTTCCGCTGCCTGTGCCTATGACGATATCTGGCTGAAGTTCAGACCAAGCATCAGGAACGCTTTTCAGTATTATTGCCTTCAGAGCGCTTCTATGGGATAGCGGCTCAACTTGGACCAATTCAACTTTCCTATATTTAGAAAGTGCTCGAGTTAAGCCGATGCTTTGATTCTCATGTCCAGGCTTGCCGTCGCTTACCACTAAAACTCTCAGAGTTTGTTGTGTGTGGTCGGCTCCTGGAATTGAAGGCATGGTCGGTTTTTGCTGTTTTAGTGTGAACGGTTAACGGCAAGGTCTGCTAGTGCAAGCAGTGCCTTTTTGTAGGTCGATTCAGCGATCTCGCTCAAGGCGGCTTTTGCTAGATCTGCTTCCTTGTTTGCTTTTTGAATAGTGTAATCGAGAGCACCGCAGCGTTTAACCGCAGCGGTTATGTCATCTATCCGATCAAGCCCGCCATGTTTAATGGCATCCTTGATAAGCTGTTGTTCTTCGGGGGTGCCTTGCTTGAGTGTGTTAATCAGTGGCAGGGTAGGCTTTCCTTCTGCTAAATCATCGCCGACATTTTTGCCCATTTCTTCAGCGTTACCGGTGTAGTCGAGTACATCATCAATGAGCTGGAAGGCTATGCCCAGGTGATCTGCATAGCTGGCAAATGCTTCTTCCACAGCTTCGGAGGGTTTAGCTAAAACTGACCCTGCGTGAGCTGCAGCTTCAAACATTTTGGCGGTTTTGTAGCGTATCACTTCGAAGTAGCGCTCTTCTGTGGTGTCGGGGTCTCCAGTATTGATCAGTTGCAGTACCTCGCCCTCAGCGATTAGGTTGGTTGCGTCTGCAATTATATTGAGTACTTTTAGGTCGCCAACATTGACCACCATTTGGAAGGAGCGAGAGATCAAAAAGTCTCCTACCAATACGCTAGGTGCGTTGCCCCATACGGCGTTCACTGTTGCTTTGCCGCGGCGCAGGTTGGATTCATCGACCACATCATCATGGAGAAGTGTGGCTGTATGCAAAAATTCGACGACCGCAGCCACGTCAATGTGTTGGTTGCCTTCATAACCCGCTGCCTTTGCGGAAAGTAGGCAAACCAAGGGTCTGAGTCTTTTGCCGCCACTATTGATGATGTATTTGCCAACTTCTTCGATGAGAGGAACATGGGTTCTAAGCTGCTCGATAATAAGGCTGTTAACATCGTTAAAGTCAGCGTCGACGACTGATCGTATTGATTGAAAATCCATGTTTAAAAGATTGGCTCTGCTTTCATTGTTTGCTGAAGAATGTTCAGCGGTCTCGTGAGGGTTGCCGCATGCTAGGGTGTCAGTAGGAATAGTGTCAAGCGCTTGCGGCATGGGGTTCTGAAAAAGTCTGATTTTTTTAGGGTTTTCTTCGATCCGAGGGTGCAATTATTAACTTTCCCCCTTAAATCTGGCCATGGGTAACAAAAAGGTTGCTACATGGTGTCGGTTTTCGTAAAATTCAGCCCCCTTAAATGCAGCCCTCAGGTTTTATTCTATCCTTAGTGGCACGCCTTTCCGGTCACTCCGGGAGAAAAGGGCGGAGCAAGCGACGATTTTTCTTGGTTATTGCAAGAAATCGATTTTTGCCTAAGTAACTTAACAGAATGCTGTTATTGGCGTTTTCCAAACTGCCAAAAACAAAGTTGGAGTCAGTTCATATGTACGCGGTTTTCAAAAGCGGCGGTAAGCAACATCGTGTAGAAGAAGGCGATGTGATCAAGTTAGAAAAGCTTGAAGTAGCTACCGGCGATGCGATCGAATTCGATCAAGTTTTAATGGTTGCTAATGGTGACGACGTGAAAGTTGGTGCTCCGTTAGTGGAAGGTGGCAAAGTGACTGCAGAGGTGGTTGCGCACGGTCGAGGCGATAAAATTCGCATCATCAAATTCCGTCGTCGTAAGCACTCTATGAAGCGTCAAGGTCATCGTCAGTGGTATACGCAAGTTAAAATCACTGGCATTTCTGCCTAATTGGGATTGAGGAGAACAACTCATGGCTCACAAAAAAGCTGGTGGTAGTACCCGTAACGGTCGCGATTCAGAGAGTAAACGCCTTGGTGTGAAACGCTATGGTGGTCAAGTAGTTGCGGCTGGTAACATCTTAGTTCGTCAACGTGGAACTAAATTCCACGCTGGTGAGAACGTTGGTATTGGTAAAGATCATACCCTTTTCGCAAAAGCAGAAGGTGCTGTGAAATTTGAAGTTAAAGGCCCTAAGAATCGCAAGTACGTTTCTATCGTACCTGTTGCCTAAGACTTTCAGTCTAAAAAGCTGACGAAAGCCCTGCCAATCGATTTGGTGGGGCTTTTTGCATTTTGGGCGTAAACGTCCCATGGTTTAAGTTGGCTGGTGTAAGAACTAAGCAGGATTATTTGAGAATGGTGGAGGCAATCTATGAAGTTTGTTGATGAGGCAGCGATTCGCGTTGAGGCCGGCGATGGCGGCAACGGTTGTTTAAGCTTCCGCCGGGAAAAATATGTTGAGTTCGGTGGCCCTGATGGCGGAAACGGTGGCGCTGGCGGCGATGTGATTGTTCAAGCTGACACTGGGCTTAATACGCTTGTTGATTACCGTTATGAGCGCATTTTCAAGTCAGTTCGAGGCG
>JAKSAW010000418.1 GCA_022361455.1 Pseudomonadales bacterium
ACAAAGTCCATCGGCATTCTTAAGCCACCAGTAATAATTAACGTGACTTTTCCGCTAGCGCCCTTTTGATCCAAATATTTTCGAGCACGAGCTAAAGCGGGAATTGTTGGTACGCTAATATGATCGCGGAATATTTCCGGAGCCGCGCCCGTTCCACCACCTCGGCCATCCAATATGATGTAATCCGCTGATGCATCCAAAGCAAATTGAATATCTTGCTCAATATAATTGGCACTCAATTTAAATCCAATGGGGATACCACCGGTAATTTCTCTAACACGATCGGCAAACGCTTTGAAATCTTCCGCCGTTACCAAATCATCGAAGGTGGGAGGCGAAATAGCATCTTCCCCTTCTGGAATGCCACGCACCTGAGAAATCTTACCAATATTTTTAAAGCCAGGTAAGTGACCGCCAGTGCCGGTTTTAGCACCTTGGCCGCCCTTAAAGTGAAAAGCCTGTACTTTGGTTAACGCCTCTTCGTTATAACCGAACTTAGCGCTCGCTAACTCGTAAAAGTAACGACTATTGTTTGCTTGTTCTTCTGGCAACATACCACCTTCACCGGAACAAATACCTGTGCCAGCTAATTCAGCGCCCTTTGCTAATGCAGTTTTAGCTTCTTCAGAAAGCGCACCAAAGCTCATATCAGAAACAAACAGGGGAATTTTCAGAGTCAGTGGCTTTTTAGCCTGAGGACCAATCACCAATTCAGTAGCTACAGGCTCATCTTCCATAAGTGGTTTGCGGGCCATTTGCGCCGTCATAATTTGGATATCATCCCACTGCGGTAGATCTTTTCTAGGAATCCCCATGGACGTCATCGGCCCATGATGTCCCATTGACGACAAACCGTCTTTCGCCAATTGATGAATAAAGGCAACAGTGGGCTCTTCAGGAGTTGGTTCGGCGGTGGGGATTTTAGTTTCAGACTGTACCCCTGGGCCCTCCTCTCCCACTTGCTCCTGGGAAAACTTTTTATGAGTTCCGTCACAAAAAGGAGCGTTATTGGTGTGCTTGCAGGCACAAAGATAAGCATCGCCATCCTGCTCTGCCACAAAGGCTTTTGGTGTAAACGACGTTCCGCGATGAGAACCATCACAATAAGGTTGATTACTAGATTTACCGCATGTGCAAAAATGATACTTTTCGCCCTTAGTAAGCTCCACTTTCACGGGCTTATTATCGGCGATTACCGGCTGACTCATGTTTTCTCCTCTGCGATTGTCCGCTTAACTCTCAGTAGTCTTTCAAAGCAATATCAGTCTAACCTTGGCAATCCGAAAGGAAAATCGAAAATAATCGTGTCTAGTATTCGAAAATAGCGAAGAGAAAAGGAGGCAAGAACTCCTCGGGAGGCTGATATTAGCTGCAGTGAGCGCCTAATCGCTCTTAGCAGCCCGAGCCAGATAGCGATCTAAGTGATTAGCAAATTGCTGTTTATCACTCTGCGATAACGCGGGTGCACCACCCGTTTGAATTCCACTTGATCGCATAGTATCCATAAAGTCTCGAATATTGAGACGACCACGAATATTTTCAGCGGTATAAGCTTCACCTCGAGAATTCAGTGCCTCAGCGCCTTTTTCAATCACTTCTGCCGCCAAAGGGATGTCGCCGGTAATCACCAAGTCCCCAGACTCTGCGCGCAAAGCAATCTCATTATCCGCGACATCAAAACCCTGCTCCACTTGAAGGGCCTTAATATAGGGGGACTTGGGTAAGCGAATATAATGGTTAGAAACAAAGGTAGCCGTTACCTGTGTACGATGAGCAGCACGATAGATAATTTCTCGAATTACCACCGGACACGCATCTGCATCCACCCATATACTCATTAGAATCTCCTAAGAATATCGCTCAAAAGCTGTGTTAGTGGCGCCGAGTCAGGTTGAAAATAAAAGTGGCCGCCTTTGAAGGCTTGGAAACTAATATCTGCGCCAGCGTAGTCTCGCCAGTGAGTGAACTCGCCCTCATTTACTAGCGGATCTGAATCACCAAATAATGCCATCATAGAACATCGCACTTTAACTGGGGTATTCTGAGGCACGCTTTCATAAAGCTTGTAGTCTGCACGAATTTTCTCCATATACATTTCTAGAAAACCTTCGTTGTCTCTCACTTCCTCAGGCATAGCACCAAGGCTTATCACATGATTTTGTAACTCATCGTCCGGCGCGTTAGCCCACTCTTTATGTTTCGCCAAACTGGGCGGCTTAATACCAGATACGATCAGCATGCGGGGTCGGTTTCTGCCAATCCGTTCAAGTTGTTGGGCCGTTAAAGTCGCAAAATGGGCTCCCATACTATGGCCAAACAGCACCAAATTAGTTAAGCCCAGCGCGTCTAGATCCTCGAATACGCCTTTAACCACATCCCGATAATCTTCAGCGAAGGGCTCATTAAAACGGTTCTCTCTACCCGGTAGCTGCACAGCCCATAGGTTAACGTTTGCCGGTAGTTGAACTCCCCATGGCCGATACACGGACGCACCACCACCGCCAAAGGTAAAACACACTAGGTTAATGGAAGCACTTGGCTTAGCTTGGGCGTTGATAAGCCACTTGTTAGGAGAAACCTTCACTGATACTGCCTCTATGTCCGATTTTAATATGACTAAAGTTCCATTTCGGAGCACATAATACAGAAACCTGCGAGGCAAAACATCTAGCAAAGCAAAGGAATACTACGAACTGATATTTACCTATTTTATACCTAGCGCATTTTCCAGGTCATCAAGCGCGTCGATGGTATGTCCCACCAGGTGCTGAACACTAGGTAAAGATTCTCGGCAAGCAGTAAACACAAAGGTGATCTTATCGGCATAGGTGTAAAGCGTAATGTTTAATGCCTGCCCCTGCATAACAAAAGAAACCGGGTGCACGCTAAAAACTTCCGCACCGTTTAAATAGCGCGTTTCGCGGGGGCCAGGTACGTTTGAGATAACAACGTTGTACATGGGGTTACGACGACGATTGCCAATCTTGGTCATTTGGCCAATCACAAAAGGCAACGTCATTAAGGCGCTATAGCCAGTGATTTGATTTGCATTCATCTCGGACAATAGCCCCTTGCCGGCAGACATGGATGCAATCACTTTGTTGAAACGTGTCACAGTGTCTTCTTCATCGGTACCCAATGAAGCCAGAAGCGCGCCAATCGCATTGCCACCACCCACTTCATCTTTAGGACGAAAAGACACTGGAACTTGTGCAATCAAAGAACTTTCAGGTAATTCACCGAGATCAGATAAATAGCTTCGCAGCGCGCCACCGCAAACTGCCATAACAACATCATTTAAAGTACCGCCATGTTTCTTGCCGATTGCTTTTAATCGATCCGTCTTAAATTCAACGGTACTCACCCGGCGTTGTGGTCCAATGGGCGCATTCAATATGGAATCTGGAGCACTATAAGGTGCAATAAGCCCGGTATCGTTTTTACTGCGCTGCCCCAAAACACTTTTCCAAACAGCTTGCAGCACGATACTAGCTGATTTAAAAGCGCCGACAAATTGTGACAGAAGGCTTTGGTTTTCAGTGGAGGTCTTTTTGGCAAGCGCGCTAAGTGCTCCACTTTTTTTCGGCAAGGGTTTGGCCCAAAAAGGTATAAACTCAGATTCAACATTAGGCTCTGTTTGTTCGGCCCAATGGGCCATTAAGCGTGAACCCGCAACACCATCAATCAGGGCATGATGCATTTTTGCATAAATAGCAAAGCAGTCGTCTTCGAGTCCCTCAATTACATGCAATTCCCACATAGGTCTGTTGTGATCTAACGGTATACTATGAAGCCTCGAAATCAGTACCGCCATCTCTCGCTCTCCACCCGGTTGTGGCAATGCAGAATGGCGCAGATGATAATCGATATCGACATTTTCAGCTTTTTCCCAACTGTACAAAGGGCTAGTTAGTGAGCGTTTCGCCAACTTCAGATTATAAGGTTCCTCTGTGGGCTGGTATTTTCGAAAGCCCTCAATCATCTCCAGGATAAATGTTTTATCTTTTCCCTTTGGCAGCTTCATCCTAACCAACACACCAATTTGACTGGGTGTATTGTCACTTTCAATAAGTAAGAAGAAAGCATCCCCTGGTGACAATGATTTTTGGTCAGACATGGCCAATATCCTTTGGAACGAAAAGCAATTGTTTTAGATTGGTTTATCAACGCCTTATAGAACTGTAGCACAGCGCAGACTAGTGCTCGCCAGGAATTAAAACTCATGGGAGAGACAAGCTTTGAACGCTCTAAATCGCGCCTAAATTAGGTTTAGCGCAAAAAGATCAATCCCACTAAACTTTTTGGGGATAGCAAGAATGGATAGCCATATCAGGACGATTGATCGGCTTCAATCTCATCAGGAATATTACGCACTTGAATTGCTTCAATCCCCATACCCGCAATAATATCGGAAACCACCACTACTCGATCGCCAGTAGACAAGCCCTCTCGATCTTTCAATATCCCAAATGCATTGTGCAAGGTTCTTTCAGGTTCTTTGCTGAATGCGATGCGATGAGCAAAGGTGCTGCGATTTAAGGATAGCTGCCGACGGGTACGGCTATCGTTTGTGAAGGCAAAAATAGGTATGCCATTAGGCCGACAGTTAGTCACATACTGCGCCATAATACCGCGACGAGTAATCACAATAATACCACTGGCTTGAAGGGATTCTGCTAATTGCACTGCACCCTCAGCAATATGCTGTTTCTCAGCATCTTTAATCAACTCTTGGTGAAAAGCCAATCCAGGTCGTTGCTCTGATTGGCGCGCGATTTTATCTAAAGTTTCAATGCACTTGATTGGGTATTTACCAACCGTAGTTTCACCAGAAAGCATGATTGCATCTACCCCTTCATAAACCGCATTAGCAACATCGGTCACCTCGGCACGAGTCGGCATAGGGTTTTCAATCATTGATTCCAATAAATGCGTTGCCACAATCACTCGCTTGCCGGCTTGATGGCAATAACGAACAATATCTCGTTGGACATTAGGTAAATCTTCAAAGGGAATTTCTACACCCAAATCGCCCCGTGCGACCATCACACCATCAACGACATCAATGATCTCTTTGATATTCCTCAGGCCTTCCTGGTCTTCGATTTTGGCAATAATTTTTGTCTTCGCAGCCTTTGACCCAATCAACTGCTTGAGCTGCATAACATCAGATGCTTCACGAACAAAAGACAAAGCAATAAAGTCGATATCTTGATCAATACCAAACAAAATATCGTCATGATCCTTTTTAGTAATTGCTGGGAGATTGACTTTAATACCTGGCAAATTCACATGACGCTTACTTTTTAAAGTACCACCATCAATGACTTCGCACTTGAGAATTCGGTGATCTTTTTCCAGCACCTCAAGGTTAATGAGCCCATTATCTACTGTGATTTTATCACCAACATGTAGGGTATCGACTAGCTCATCGTAATTAATATGTATGGAAGATTGTTCAACATCGGCACCACGTACAGTCACCGAAATATGATCGCCCTGCTTTAATTCTAAGTCGCTATCAACCACACCAGTACGAATCTCTGGGCCTTGAGTATCTAGTAAGATGGGAATGGGGTACTTTACTTTCTGATTTAAAGTTTTTACCGCTTTAATAATTTTGGCATGACTTTCGTGGGAGCCATGAGACATATTGAGCCGTACCACATTCATACCGGCTTGTCCCAGTTTGTAAAGCATATCGAAGGATTCTGTGGCGGGCCCAATCGTACAAATAATTTTGGTTTGTCGCTTCATTACTTCAGTCCTTGATTGCTTTAATCTTGAAATACAGTGTGGATGACACGGCGAATATTATTAACAACCTATTGCTCTGTCGATAGTGTTGTCACCGCGCGCCACTTTTGTCGATAGTTTATCTCACCCTGAGAATATTCCTTATAAAAGGTTTGATAAACCTCACCGCTATTTTGAATATGCGATAGGTGCAACGTGATTGTTTGACCATCACCGTTTGTAAAGGTTGCTTTATTATTCAATGCAGCGAAGTGACATTGGGATATATCGGCGCTCGTATCGTCAGCCAAACGATAACCACACAGTGTTTCTTCATCCAGCGATCTGGCACTTTGAACAATCTCCTCACCTAGTCGAGCACAGTTGGGAAGCCAAGCAAATGCGTCCCACTGAGTCGTAGTAACCGTACTACTGGTATACTCGTCGATTCGGTACAGCTGGTAATCCTGATTACTGCAAGACTGTTGCGTAACCCAGGTCTCAGTTTCACTATTCCAGTACTGAAGAAATAAAGGCTGATACTCAGTTCGCCAAGAGGTTCCATTCAAAGTAACTTGGTAGTCGATATCGCTCATACTATTTTGAAGATGGGCTAACGCCGCGCTAGCAGTAACCACATCGTCGCTATAATCAGGTAAAGACGAGTCCACAAACCCCTGAAAGTCACTTTCAAAATCATCCGATGCCTGATCTAACATTTCTAACAAACCGGCTCGAACGTTATTAAAGCCTGTTCGAACATCACTACTGATATCGATACCATCGTCACCATTTTGATTACTATCAACAGACAACAACATTTGCGCCATGTTTTGTGGAAAGTCTTCGTGGGTTGATTCACTGACAAAACTGAAAGGTGTAGTTACCGGCTGACCTAGGCCAGAACCTAAGGTGAGTTCACCGAGGTAAAAACGAGTCACTGTATTTTCAAAGTAAGGATATTCCCCGTTAGCGCCGGTGACCCCTTCTAAGGTGCTGCCGGATGGTGTGCGGGTTTGATAGCTTAATCCCGCCACTGGGGCATCAATAAAATAGCCGGTTAGGGGTGAATCCGAGGAACCGCCATCGGAACCATCATCGCTGCTACCCCGGTCACTGCTGCTGGAGCCACCACCTCCGCCGCCACAAGCAGCCAAGAGCAAGCACAAGGGCATAAGCCGAGTGCCTCGTGTTTTGATTCTTATATACATTTTATTTCCCCTGAACGGGGCTTTGGTCTTAAAGTACGGTGTTAGCCCCTAGCCGAAGTATAGATCTAATCCCTTGTTTTGCTTTATATTGTCCAAATTCCGTCAGCAAGGAACTGGTAATTAGCAGTGCAATGAATTCTAGTGAGCAAGAAAAAATAGAGTTGGAACACCAAGCCGCCAAGCTGTTCATGCGCTGGTATGAAAAGGACACGGGTGAGCATATTCGACATATCTGGCACAACAAACCGCAAAAACCCGATGTATCTTGCTATTTAAATGGCGAACGCTTGGATTTAGAAATTGCCCATGTGTACGGCTCGGAGCAAGAAGCCATGCATATTCTAGGGCGGAATTTAGATGAAAAAACCAAATATGAATTGCGGCTTTTAGAGAAAGTCACCGACCCTCATGAACGCCTGCTCAGCGCTCTCAATCGCATTCTTACCAACAAAGCAGGCAAATCCTACTATTCAGAGCGCGTTTGGCTGGTGTTGAGAAACGCAAACCCAGCATGGACTCGCGGGGAAATTCTGGGGCTGCAGCATCATATAAACGTACCCGTAAAACACCCTTTCGAGCAGATCTGGATAGTAGGCGATATGCAAGGTGAAACCGGGATCGTGCAGTTATATCCTTAGAACGAATAACTTTTTCAGTGATTTCTAAACTGCACCCACATATACCTGTTGCGGCTTGCCGAAGGTAGTTAAATGGGCAACCAATGACTTGGGGAAAATTGGAAAGCTGGTGAGGTTCTCAATATCTGCCCATACCACGTCCACTTGATGCTTATCGGGATGGGGTCCATTGTGAGGCTGATAATCCTCCGGCACATCGCAAACAAACAGAAATTCAACCAAGTGGCGAATAGTAGCTGGCTTTGTGGGTCTATCGCGAAAATAGTCTGCCACATGCAGTAAATCCCGCACCATTACTGCGCTACCAATCTCTTCCTGGCATTCTCGCTGCAGTGCTTGCTCCAGGGTTTCACCGGTATCCTGACCGCCACCCGGAAGCGCAAAGCGAGGACCTTTGTCATCTTCTTTTTTCAGCAGCAACACTTTATTTTCTCTAACAATCAATGCTCTAACAGCATTGCGAATATTGGGAAGAATTTCAGCCATAGGAACACATTAACCTGCTTAATCTCTATTTTAATCTAGCAGGATTTTGCGCGATGAAAAGTTGATTAACGAGTAAACACTACGCAGAAAAACTGTGAAAATGACACAGAAACACGCTGCTCAGCGAACCAATGGAGCAGCGTGTTACAAGACGATTATTTTTTATTCCAATTGCCGGATTTATCCTGCACAAAATGTCCGGGTTTAGTTTTTTGATAGGCTTTCTTGGCCGCTAAATCTTCAACACTTTTTAGAGGAATGCCTCTTTTCTTAGCAATTGCCGCATATTGTTGCTTACGCTTGGCGTTAATGTCCTTAACAAAGTTAGCTAACTCTGCAGAAGGACTCTTTGCTACCGACTGAATATAGCCACTAGGAGTTTCTCCAACCAAGCCCTGCTCTTTCGCCACATCAATATCAAGCGCCCATGCGGACAATGAAAACAGAGCAATCATCACAATGGCTGCTATTTTTTTAAACAGATTCTTCGTTACCATTCTCGTTTTTAAAACAGTCATCTTTCAGCCCACCTTAAAATAAATCCGACGATTCATCGTCAAACAGATCTTCAAGATCTTTTTCAACTTTAACCTTAACCTCATGCTCAATCTTTACATTAAGATTGATAGTAATAGGTTCCTTAGCGGCTACCTCTACTTTGTGGGTACAACCCATTAAGCTAAGGCTGCCTAACAACACACTCATCGCAATGAGCTGATGCGCTCGTAACATTGCCATTCCTCCTAAATACTAATCACTGTAATTTATCTAGTTCGTTCCAATGTTCTTGTACTTTACCGGGTAACGTTAAACTCTGAATCAACGGTAAAATATTGTGCTCGATATTTAAATTTAAGTTAACTGGGGTTCCGCCATAAGCTTTAGGATTGCTGCCTTTAAGCGTTAACGTTAAATACTGGTTAAACTCTATGTCTTGATTCAGCTCAACATCTAGTTGTTCATAATGAAAGTTCTCCAATATGTCCGTAGCCATCTTTAATTCTTGTTGGCTCTTAAGCATATCTTTTACGGTCGTATCTGGATTGTAGCGTATCACCCCGCCTGGTTTTCTCGCAGTTAAAAGCCCATCTTTGATCAACACACCATCCTTTTGCACAACCACAGGCAGCATTCCATCCAGTGTGCCTGTGACCTCTAAATCATCGCGCTCAAGCAACTTTATCATCTCAGAAAATTGCCAGTCAGATATCACCACATGAAAATCGGTGGCCTGGGTTTCCGAATCCCATTGTAATTCAGGAATACGTACCGTACCGCCTATGAGATTCCCTTCTAAGTTCTTCAAAGTGATATCAAACTTTTCGTCAAATACGCTCCCTTCTATGGTGATAAAATAATGAATATCGGTGATTGGGATGCCGACATCAAACAAGCCATTGGTCACTTCGGCCTCAACCTTGAATTGGCTTAGGTTACCTGAAAAGTTAAAAGGCGAATCGAGAGAACTAAAGTAGTTCTTCTCTAGTTTGCCTTGCCAACCTTCGAACACCACATTGCCTTGCGTGGTGACGCCCAACAGATCTTTTAAATTGACCTGGCCTTGCATGGTCAGCTCCATATCACCTAACTCAAGCGCCAAGGGCAATGAAAATTTGTCAGCCCACTCGTTAAACGTTTCAGTGGCCAGCGAAGCCCGCTGACTATTGACTGTAAACTCAATGCTTTGCGTTTTCGGGTTGTAGTCAAAATCCGTATTTAATTCGGTGAGGTCTTCTAATGTCACCTTGAGCTGTCCCACAATATCCTGGTCTACCCTATCGGCCTTAACGCTAGTAACACCTTTTAACGCTGGCTTATCCAGCAATGCAATATCCAGCAGGGAAGCACCTACGACTTTCTGCAAATTCTTTTGTTCCACTAAGACACTGAGGTTCTTCAAATATAGCGTGGAGTTGAGATTGCCCCGAGACGGCCCTAACGCTAGTCGTCCCTGAGCCACATCCAAGGTCAAATCTTGCGCCTCGAGTGCGTAGGTCAAATCGCCCTGCAAATTCATAGCAGCACTCAACATGGAAGCATCACCAACAAGAGGGTTTGCTAGTTCCTTAATCAAAGCATGTTGTGCGTTCAAATCCATAGAGAGGGCCGCTACCGTTAAAGGTTTAAGCTTTAGGCTACCTTGATGTAACTGAACATAACCTGAACCCCTGTAATCCACATCTGAAGCCAAATCTTCATAGCGAGGTAGCTGAATATCAGCTTCAAACTCGCCGCTCACAACTAAGCCTTGATAAATATTTTCAGGCTCAATCATTGCTTGATTCAACCATCCATCCAATACACGCTTTTCAACGTTAATAGAAAAAGTTCCGTCTAAACTACCGGACCATAAGAGCCAATCCGGTGGAGTTGGAAAAATCAAGGTCGACCAATCTGCTATTTCATTGGGGTTGTTCACCTTGTAGGAACCACCGGCTACCAAGCGTTGGTCAACCGTAGCCAAGCGTGTCTGTAAGTTTAACCATGGTTTCTCTAGATCACCGATAGAAAGATTCACAACATCTTCGCTAATGGTCACTAAACCAGGTAAGTCATTCTGTTGGTGACTAATCGCAAAACTCGATTGAATAAGCTCGGCTGTCGCTAAAGCGCCACCTTTAACTCGCCAAGGCGGTTGCTCAGTCTGCTGAAGCTGAATATCAAAGCTATCCACTGCTAATTTATTTAAAGGTACTTGCTGTAAAATTGATTGAGGTAACCAATCTAAAGGCTCGAACTTAGCTAAAGCCGCTTCTTGCTTTTGATCCTCTGAATCAGCAGCAATCGAAATAGACATCACTAGGCGATCAATCGTCACATTCCAAGCTCTGGGCTGTAACCACACTGCATCGTTAACGGTTTTGCTCAAAGAAACATTATGCAGTTCAGCTGTCGCCATTTGTCCTTGGTCATCATAGGAAAACGCTATTGAATGGAATTGGATGTCATCTGGCAGAGTGTCTAAGGAAAGAACAGTTTGCACTGAATGTAAACCATAAGGTGCTAGCACTCGATTCAAGGCTTTATCACGTAGCTCTGCCACTGTAATGATTGACACCGCTGCAGCCACTAAAAGGGCTAATAGCAACACTAAGGTGAGAATGAGTCCAGAGAATGAAAAAAGTCTTATTTTCATTTTGTAAATAACAGGTCTTTTTCTGATTGCATTATTTCAAACCATTTTGCACAGCATACACGACAAAAAGGTAACTGAAGACAATCTTTTCGCAATTCGGATCTTTAAACTTGTGTTCAGGGTCGTTTGATACCCTAACCCCGTTGAGGCTTGTCCTATCCAAAGACAAGCCTTTTTTTTGCTCAAAAAAAAGCTGAAAGCGGGGACACTTTCAGCGAGGCGGGGGTTGCGAGGGCCGTTTCAGAGCCCTCTAGGAAAGTTGATGTTGCACTAGCTATTGAGTGTTACAAAAAGCCTCCATTTTCGTTAACTGCATTCAGCTGCTGACCATCAGGGCCGGTGGTATCCGCATCGGGAATCCATGCATCTAAACAGCTTCTGTCTTCTACACATGGATCTGTTAATGCTTCTAAAAAGGCCACTAACTGCTGAACCTGTTGATCATTTAATCGAGGCGATGCGAATAAGGACACTCCTTGGTTACGCTCGTTAGCTAACTTTGCTAGTGCAAGTTCAGTATTAGATTCACTATTCGGGTAAAGTTCCCCGCAATTATCAATATTTTCAAATTGGGGTAACTGACATACGCCACCGCGCTGATAGAAGGCCCCTACAGCGCCTCTGGGGTTGACATAGTGTCGCACGACTTGCTCGAGTGTTTGGTAAGAACCGCTATGGCCATAAGGAGCTGTGACAGCGACATTAAGCAAAGAAGGTGTACGGAATCGGTAGCGATCAATTGGATTACTTGTTTCCCGTTCACGACCAAAGTCATCATCGCCTGTAGCGCCGTCTCCCTTACCAGGACCAATTTGAGGAAAAGCGATGGTATGGTGATTACCATCAGAGAACAAAGTACCGTTATGACAGTTAGAGCAACCAGCCCCACCCTCATTAACGGCAGTGAAAAACAGTTTGGCACCCTCTTTTTGATCTGCGGTAATCGCATCGAGATCTCCTTCTACATATAAGCTCCAAGGTGTATCTACAAAGTTCATGGAGCGCTCATATTCACCTATCGCTAAAGCGATATTGTCGAACGTAATTAAGTCTTCAGCTGATTCTGCGGACGCAAACGCAGCTTGGAATTCAGTGAGCCATTCATTGGTATCGAGTTCTCCTTCACCCTCACCGTAATCACCAATTCGTGCTGCGAGGTGATCACGAATCGCGGCATTATCACTGTCCGCCTCAAAGCGAGAAGTTTTCATTTCTTCAGCCGAGGTCACCGGAAAGCGCGCCTGTGCCGCAGCTAGGTTTGTACCGGCATCCGCATCCGCCACACCAAAATCAGAATCCGGGGTACGAATACCAGATAAGGCGCCGTTAGCTCCTTCTTCTTTACCAATGCTTTCTACCCTTGAATCCCAAAATAAACTGGTATCCCAAAGCCCAACGTTAAACACAGTCGGAGCGTTTCTTGGAACCAAGGGCAGCCCATCAACATGCTCACGACCTTGGCCCAGCAAATCAGGATTCACCGCTTCAACACCCACTGGCAAGCTCAGATCATCACCACCACCCAACACGGGGTGGTGGCAGGTCACGCACGCCGAATCAAATTCACCACCAAGACTCTTGCTATAAAAAAGTTTCATGCCCAGTTGCGGCAATGGATCAGAAATTTGAGGAAGCGTATCGCTTTCCGAGACCGTTTCTTCCAGATCTTGATCTTCGATAATGACATCGAGCTCCAGATCAGTTTCGGTTGGCTCAGGTTCCGCAACGCAACCGGCAAGCACTGAAGAAACTAATAAAGGCAGAAGTAAAGCTTTTGGTGATTGTTGTATTTTTTTCATAGCGAGATCCCATCTGTGTTTCTGTAGATTCAGACTAAAATTGAAAAGTGCAGGGACTAGGCAGCAAATGTGCAAAGAATGAGGAACGCCGGGAAGCACCCTGGTTTTTTGTGCGCTAGTTCTCGTATAGTGTTTGAAATCGGTTTGAAGGATGTATTGTTAAGCCTTGAAGATTCAGCAGAAGCTCTTTACAGCGTTTTTATGTGGCAGTGTGGTGCTGGTGGGTGCCATGTATGGGCTTATGCAATGGAGCTTCGACCAAGGCATGATTGACTATGTCAATCAACGGGAACTGAACGCTCAAACGGATCTTGCTGGCAGCCTAGCGCAACAATATCAAGCCAACGGCGACTGGGATTTTTTACGCGATAACCATCGATTATGGCGACAACTCCTCGATGGCAGTCGCAACTCTAATGCCGAAGAACGCAGCCCCCGAGATCACCGCCCACCTCATGAGCGAAATAGTTTTGATCGCCACCATCGCCCACCCCATCACCCTCCACCACATCGCAGCTTGCGCCCGGATGACAGAAGATCCTTTGGCACCAGAGAGCAAACACAACGCCCGCCAAAACCAAAAGACGACCGCAAAGGAGGCAAACGCCCTCCTCCTCGAACACCTGTAATTTTATTGGATCAAGACAAACAAGCAGTATTTGGCCGCTATGATCCAGACCAAAAAACGCCGCTTATGCCCATAGTCGTCAATCAACAAACGGTAGGCTGGTTAACGGTACCATCACGAAATAATATGTCTGAGGCTTTCGACGTTGGCTTTGTGAAGCAACAGCAAACTGCGTTTATCGTTATCAGTGTGATTCTGTTGGTGTTGTCTGCTTGTATCGCTTATCCATTAGCAATCGCATTAACGAAGCCTATTAAAAAAATTGCTGCAGGAACCCACGAAATTACCTCCGGCAATTTTGACGTTGAGATTAACCACAACAGCAACGATGAACTTGGGCAACTGACTCGCGATTTTAATACCCTAGCGAAAACCCTCGCCGCTAATGAAACCGCTCGAAAACGCTGGATTGCAGATATTTCCCATGAACTGCGAACCCCTCTTGCTATTAGTCGCGGCGAATTAGAAGCCATGATCGATGGCGTACGCCCACTAAGTACAGACAACATTCAATCTACTCACCAAGAAGTACTGCACTTACAACGCATCGTCGATGACCTCTATGAACTGGCCAATGCCGATATCGGCGCGCTGACTTATCAAAAAGAAGAATTAGATTTCGCGGAGCTCGTGGAAGAACAGGTTGAAAAACAAGTCGAAAAGGCAAAACTGTTAGGCTTAGCCATTGAATCGCATATACCTGATAACGAATTGGAATTATGGGGTGACGAAACCCGACTATCACAACTGATTAACAATCTGATCACCAATAGCATCAAATACACTGACTCAGACGGCATTATCAAAGTTAGGCTCGGCGTCAAAAAGAAAGTGGCCCAGTTGATTATTGAAGACAGCTCCCCAGGTGTTAGCCCACAAGAGATAGAAAAGCTGTTTGATCCCTTGTACCGCGTCGAAAACTCTCGCAATCGTAAAACCGGAGGCTCTGGCTTAGGGCTGGCTATTTGTAAAAAAATCGTAGAGGGCCATAATGGAACCATTGCGGCTGAATCTTCGGAGCTCGGAGGCCTGCGTATGGTTATAACACTTCCGACATTAAGCCAACCGCTCACCTAACGAACACAACATTATTCAATAGAATGTTTGCATGGACAAACCAACCATACTAATCGTAGAAGACGAGGAAAAACTCGCCTCAGTATTGCAAGACTATTTGCAACAAGCGGATTATCAGACTCATATGATTCATGATGGGGCCGAAGTTATGCCCTGGTTCAACAGTAACCATTGCAACTTAGTATTACTGGACATCATGCTACCAAACAAAAATGGCATGGAACTATGTAAAGAAATACGCCACGGCTCCGATGTGCCTATTATTATGTGTACGGCGCGAATCGAAGAAATTGATCGACTCCTGGGATTAGAATTAGGCGCCGATGACTATGTCTGCAAGCCCTACAGCCCAAGGGAAGTGGTACTTAGAGTTAAGGCAATTCTTAGACGGCTACAACGGGCTAGTGAACCCAACCCAGAAACCGTTGAAGAAT
This sequence comes from Pseudomonadales bacterium, assembly GCA_022361455.1. GTDB lineage: Bacteria > Pseudomonadota > Gammaproteobacteria > Pseudomonadales > Ketobacteraceae. Next base: position 15,146 of record JAKSAW010000418.1, read on the forward strand.
CCCCCATTCAATTAGATGGTGATAAGTACAAAGCCTTTATTCACAAGAATGAACTGGAACTTACCGCTATCGAGTTTCAATTGCTATCCATGATGGTGAAAGAACCGGGTAGAATTTTCTCGCGCGAACAACTGATGGATAACGCTTACAAAGACCATCGTATTGTGAGTGACCGAACCATCGACAGTCATATAAAAAAACTACGCAAAAAAATTAAAACCGCTGCCGATGGCAAAGATTATATTCATTCAGTTTATGGCGTCGGCTACAAATTCGAAGATAAAGAAGACGAATAGTCTTAAATAAATTTATATTGAATGACTAGCCTATTCAGCTGCTTGCTGAGTCTTTGCTTTTTCTTTCTGCTTTTTCTTTCTGCTTTTTCTTGGGTAATTCGGGCTGCATTCCTGCTTGTAAAATTAGCTTAGCGCTCTCCCTAGCGACTGGTTTCCAATCAACACCTAATCCTTGAACAGGCACCTCAAACTCAGCTTGCCAACGCATAGATTCGTTCAGCAAAGAAAACGCTACTAACTGCACCCGTGCGCTTTGCATTTGTTGAATAAACACGTCAAAACCGAGGGAGGCTTGTTGTTCGAGAAAATCACTAAGGCCAAGTCTTTCCGGGTTGTCAGAGTCAGACATTAATCCAATGGTCGCTACGAAAATACTATCCAATTGATGTCGCTGTTGCAGTAATTTGAGCGTCGGCAAATCCAGTTCGTGGATAGAGTTGATCACTGCATAGCTCGGGCCTGCTTTAAGCTTTTGCTTGCGCAGCGCCAACACCCAATCAGCTTCATAAGTCTTACGCAGCACTGGATCATTGATCATCACGAAGACCAACGCATTTTTAGCCCCCTGCAATGGCATTGGACCAGGCTGCCACTGATGCAAAGGCTGCACTGTGGAACATCCTGCCAAAAGACATAGAAGCAACCACGCTAAAGGCTTAAAAATCTTAGACAGGTACGGCTTTGTTAGAATAAACATCGACTCTCTATTGGATTAGGGCTGAGAATTATGGTAACCATGTAGACAGAATTAAAACGAATACTCCACGGTAAGCATATAATGTCAAATCCTCATCTATTAATCACTGGCGGCACGGGTTTTATTGGCCAAAAACTTTGCCCATTCCTGATGAAGGAGGGCTACCAGCTAACTGTGCTCACCCGGAATCCAGAACAAGCCAAAAAGCGGTTGGGCGATACTATCAATACTATTACCTGGACTTCCGAAATAGCCGACCTACCTCCTATCGATGGTGTGATCAACCTAGCAGGCGAAGGCATACTTGATAAACGCTGGTCAGACACACGCAAACAGGAGCTACTCAACTCACGGGTGGCCTTAACCGAAGCGCTGGTAAAAGCGATAGTGGACAGCGGCCACAAGCCAAAGACGTTTATTAATGGCTCAGCAGTGGGCTTCTATGGCGACTGCGGTGATGATGTATGTTCAGAAAAATCAGCTCCAGGAAAAGACTTCGCCGCCATGCTGTGTAAGCAGTGGGAAATTGCAGCCAACCGCATCAAAGCGATCGGCTGCCGCTTGGCCATCGTGCGCATCGGCATCGTGTTAGATAAAAAAGGCGGTGCGTTAGAACGCATGGCAATGCCATTCAAGTTTGGCTTGGGAGGTAAATTGGGCACCGGTCGTCAGTGGTTTCCATGGATCCACAGAGATGATCTATGCAAAATGATTCTGTTCTTGTTGAATGACAATCGCTGCAGCGGCGCCTACAACGCGACTGCACCAGAGCCAGTCACCAACAGCGAACTTACTGCTGCCCTGGGTAAAGCCATGGGTAGGCCCACCCTACTCCCCGCCCCAGGCTTTGCGCTCAAGCTCGCTCTTGGTGAAGCATCAATCTTGTTGCTAGGCGGTCAAAACGCTCCGCCGAAAAAGGCCCTGCAGGATGGTTTTAAATTCCAATACACAACAATCGACCACTGTTTAAAAGACTGTGTTGCTTAAATCGCGCATAAATACTCGAAATCCTTAAAAATTTCATTATAATGCGCGCTTGTGGGTCTGTAGTTCAACTGGATAGAGCATCAGCCTTCGAAGCTGAGAGTTGCAGGTTCGAGTCCTGCCAGGCCCGCCATTTCCACATCACTCTGTTTCATCCTCCTCTCTATTCGTTTCAGAACGCAGCCTCATAACTAAATTCTAAAATCGAAAACTCAGTCATAGATCTCACATCCAATCCTGCAGATGGGTTATAGACAAAATTATCCAGTCGGTTGCTATTACCATTTGAACTAGAGCCAGCCGGAATGTATTGATCACTTTTGCCATAAGCAAAGGCAACATCAATAATGGTGTCGCGATCCATGCGATAGCTGAAACCAATACCGTAAAGATCGAAATCACCCAAAGGAATTAGAAAGTCCAACTTATCATCGGGGATACCAGAGTTTCTTGGTTCATAACCCATTCTTAGTGCCAGCGAATCGGAGTATTGATACTCCAAACCAAAGGCAAAATTAGCCGCATCCTCATAACCGCGAGGAATCACTAGTGCATCGGGTTCCACTCCTTCAATAAATTGAATAGTGGCCAACACTGGCAGCGATTCGTCCAAGCGAAAATCAAAGGCTTCCCAAACGCTGGTTTCGGTCCATTTGTAGTCCACATTGATTTTTAAATCCGGTAACAGCTGCAAGCTCATGCCCACAGCTAGATGTTGCGGCAAGGTGATATCGATGTAGCCACTGGATTCAATTACTCCGCCATTATCAGTTGCGCCTGTGGCTTCGACTACCGCAGCCAACAACGGATTGGAATCTGCAATAGCGTTTAATAGATTGACAATGCCATCATCCATAATGACGCGGATATCACCTTCTAATCGATCTTTCGCTTCGCTTTGATACACCATGCCCAGGGTTAACCATGGCGTTGGTTCCCAGAGGAAGCCTAAATTAAAGGTGGTAGAAATCGTTTTCTCTAACTCTACTTGCAGAGTAAATAGCGTATCAAAGGGGCTTACCTCGCCACCGCAAAGATCGATGGACACTCCTTCCCAAACAAAACCATTATCATCGCCAAAGCAGATATCATTAGTGGCCGAGTTAAGCGCACCGATTAATTGGTTAGCGGCACGATAATCTAAATCTAAGCCAACTCCCATATAAGAAAATCCGATACCCATTCCGATGGCCAAGCTATCACTCACTTGCCAACCAATAGTGGGTGACAGGAATGTGATTCTGGCCATGCCCATTTCTCGGCCATAAAAGCGACCAATATCATCATCGCTACGGGTATAACCCAGCATGAGAGGCGCATAAGCAGCAGTCCCAAAAGTAAGGTTACTACCGGGTGGATTATAAGAAGCACCGCCCAAAGGAGCTGCCAAAACGGGCACCTTGGTTAAACCCATCCCTGGTAAATACACCGCAAAGTTCTCTATTTCGCTTTCGGAATTAGCCATGGGGTCTTCCAAGTTCGCATCCGCTAGTAATTGCTCGTATTCATCATTGGAATAAAACTCGCCTCGAACATCCGCATCTCCCACCACCAGCTTAAGGAGCATTTTTGTGCCTTTGATTCTTGCTAAACCCGCTGGGTTAAAATGGATTGAATCAATACCAGGGGGATCAGCAGTCACTGCATTACCTAGCGAAACCGCTTTCGCATTACCAATTAATAAGTTTTGACCCATTTGCGCGTTAGCAAAATGTACTGGACACGACAAAGCAATAAACAAACAGGCGCAGCAAAGCCTCGATCGCATTAACCGATTCATAAAGACTCCTAGCAGAATTTAATTCAGATTAAGTGTTAATTATTTTGCGCAAGAAAAGGCAACGTGAGTGTTCCTTGCAATCGAGTTTCGTCAGGCCAGAAAGAGCCTTGAAACATATAATGAGAATGGTAGCCATACACCAGTAGTCCGAGGGTGTCGCCCTGCTGTAATCTGACGCTCACTGCGGGCAGCTCTTGCTGACGTATTTCTCGCCCCTTAAGTGCTTTGATTTGATAGTCGATTAACTCCACACGGCTTTTGCTACTGCGCTTTACTCCTAGACCTACAAAAACCAGGGGATCTTCTTCACCCGCATTGTTCAAGGATAAATCGATAGTGGGAATGCCAAACACATCGCTCTGCGATTGGGATTTTTGTAGAGGAATAAATAAAGGTCGCATATAGCCACCTTTGACTTCCTCACTCAAGGCATCAGAATCCTTACCCCATCTAAACCAATCAAATACCATATCAACGGGCTGCATCAACCACTCTATGCGACCCGACATGCCTGCCGTCATCACTTGTTCTTGGATTTGGTAGGAACGAGTTTCAATGTCCCGACCAACAATGCTAATCCCCTTGCTTTCATCAAAGGTAATGCAGTATTCAGGCACCATTGCCGAGGCGGCTTGTTGAGAGCGCAGCTTCAGATCCCACCAACTAAGAATAATATCGGATGTTATTAAGGTTTGTTCATCGCAATTCACTTTGCTGTCGTTGGTATAGAAAGGAATACGAGTAATCCCATCTGTTAAAGGTACATTATGACCATTTTGAATTAACAGGGTTCTTACTTCTTTATTGGCTTGCTGAAAGCAATCACGATTCCATAACGCATGATTAACATTTAACGCGGTATCAGTAAAAGCTTGAATCAATAGCGCATCGGCCTGAGGATAAGATTTCTTACCGCAGTAATAAGACAAACTACGAAGGTTCAGATCGTGAATATTTTCTTCGGTTAATTGATTAGCAAATCCATTTTTAAACAATTGCGAGGATTCCTTGTCGATATCAAAACCACTAGCGATATCACCGCCATAGTAAAGAATAGCGCCTAGTAAAGTTTTAGAGGCGCCAGGTTCAATGAGTAAATTGAGATCATGCCAGGTCGTGATAGGAACAATCGCATCGATTCGCTCATCAAATACAGATGCCAACAACTGCGCACCACCGCCATAACTTTCGCCCACCATACCAATTCGATAGTCTTTACCATCCCGAGCCAAATCAGGAATATTCTGGATCGCCCAATCGATTACCGACGACACGTCTTTCACTTCTTTGTCAGGCGACATTAGCGAAATCTTGCCTTCGCTGCTGCCGAAACCGCGGTGATCATAGCTAATCACCCAGTAACCGTTCTTCCATGCTTTGAGCGCAGCTTCCCCCGATAGTGCCACCTGAGCGTACAAGCTATAGGGTGTGGACATTCGGAACACACCAAAGCCATGGGCATGAACGATCAAAGGCGCAGACGCCCCTTTAGCCATGGCTGGCTGAAACACTGTAGCGGTGAGCTCAGTGCCATCATGACTCTCTATCACCACCTGATAGTAGGTTTCTTTGAGCTGTTGATTCTGATATTCAATATTCCCCTGCAAGGATTTCAGACTCGTACAGCCGCTGCTAGCAACGCTCAACACCCCGATAAACACCCATATTTTCAGCAACTTATACCCCATGCTGAATCCCCTCTGTAGTCACTATTCAATAATTCTTATAGGATACGGCTAACAAAAAACGCATCTCATCTATCAACCGATAGATGATTTTCAGCTATCATCTGATAGATGAAATAGTTAGTCAACCATTTTGCGTATAGACTATTGGGCTAACCAAAGCAGCGATCCCTTTATGAGTACAGAGAAACAAGCCACACAAGAACCAAAAAAGCTAAGCAGGAAAGAGCAAAAAGCCCTGACTAGAGACCGCATCGTTGATGCAGGCATACAGGTATTATTAGATGATGGGTTCGATGGCTTTAAGATGCGCCCGGTGGCCAATAAAGCAGGCATTGCGCAACCGACTATCTACGCCCATTTTGAAAACATGGAAGCCTTGCTCGAAGCGATCTCGCAAAAGATAAAAGATCATTATATCTACCCGATGCAAGCCACCATGTTAAGCATGGTGGATACCATAACTATTGATCAGCTACCCGCCCTTTTTAAAAATATATTCACTGCCATTATTGAATTATATTTATCTAAACCGGAATTATTTTGGCACACCGTTAGCGGTGGTCGTGGCAACGCCCAATACGGTGAATTTATGCAAAAGGACTTGGATGGCTATCGACAAATTTGGTCTGATTTTTTCCTACAAAATGCCCATAAATTGGAATTGCAGATTGATAAAGAAAAAACTGATATGACCGTTGATTGTATTTTTGGGATGTTGGATGCCTTTATCTTTGGCTACTTGCAAAAGCGTTATACAGACAAAGACAAGATGGTGAATATGTTGACAGATTTTACTATGTCACAATTATTAAAGGAGACGTGAACAACATATCTCCTTCTTTTGCTTTTGAGCTCTATGTAAAAACACTCCGATTGGACTCAATCAATCCTATTTAAGCAATTTTTTCTAATTGCTCGATACATTCCATGCAAGACTCCATACAAACTTTACATTCTTCATGCATATCTTTATGGACTCGACATTCCTTCTCACAATCTCTGCATACTTCAAGGCAAACCTTCGCAAATGCCTTTAGATGACGTGAATCAGATACGGTCAATTGCACCAGGGTTTGACACATGGATATAGTATCAGTGACAACATCGAGGCAATCTGCAATTTTTGTATTACCTTGTTTTACTAGCTCTATACAATGATCCCGACAAAGCTGCCCTTTTTGAATACAGTCCATCGCAGCGTCGATTAGGCTTGTGTTCCTTGGAGCATGGTGTTTATGCTCCTTGTTTGATGCAAGCGTCATACTGGACGACGCAGCAAGAGCGACCGTCAAAGCGCTGAACACAAAACTTCTTCGTGATGATTTATTGTGGATGCTCTCTTTTTTAATGCCCATCAGGTTATCTCACTGGTAACGAATGTCTGATATCTTAATATAGCCACTCTACTGGAATTTACCATCGCGCGATAGTAGGCTGAGACACTGCACTCACTCTTGATTACTCTAGCAAAAATCAAAGCCAGCATACTGCTTAGCGTTCAGCTTGAGGCAACACCTCAACATTATCTAATGTCACTGATCCCTCCTTTCCTTGATACTGGGTATCGCTAACGCTGCGGGCAATACCACTCGAAATATTGATATCTATATCCCTGCCTCAGCCGGCTCTTCAGTATTTGAGTTATGTCTTTGTCCGCGCTTGCAACAATTTCCTTTATGAACATTGAGCAGTCTATATTTCTCTCGCTTCTGTCGCCGTTTTTCCATTCGATCTTTGAGTTCGTCAAGCTGAGGCTCTGTTAATATTGCTTCAAGTTTTGTTAGCAACCCACGATGCAATGCATCCATTTTGGATTTCACTGCATCTCTGCCCTCTTTATGTATTTCCTTTCGTTGCGCATGCTGCTCTTTCATCACATTTATGAAAGCATCCATTTGTGCTTCATTTACATTTATCTGTTCCGCTAAGCGAGCAAAATTCGGCTCATGTCGTGGATGCATACCATTAGCATAAGCAGTCACACCAAACATCAAGAAAATTAGGGTAAACCATTGCAACTTCATCACTTTCTCCTTTCGGCTTCAGGCCGTTATTTCATTAAAGGAAAGAGTAGAAGAAGAGTAAGGTTAGAAAAGGGATGAAATGTGCAAACAACAAGGAAGGCAAAGGTGATTGGAAAACCCAATCACCCTAAAGAAGATTAACAGTGCCTACCAACGGCCAAACTCATGGGCACCAAATTTAAAGGCCTTGGCCAGTATCACGTCCGGAAAACTCTGGATTCGACTATTGTAGGTTTCCACCGCATCGTTATATCCTGATCGCACCAAACTTATTTCCGTTTCCATATCGGACAAGGTGCTCATAAACTTGTTCACGACCTCATTGGAGTTAAGCTCTGGATAAGCCTCTCTCAGTGCAACCAACTTGTCCTTCACCAAGGCTTGCTGCTGCATCGTGCTTTTCAAGGCTTGGGTATCTCCCACACTAGGACTGGATTCACTTCTGAGTTGACGCAATCGCTTAAGCAGCTCTTTTTCATGCTCAAGCATTTTTTGCACCACGGGCTGCAAGCTATTAAATAAATCAAAACGCTTCTGTAATAGCACATCTATATTGGCCCAGTTGCGCGACACTCGTTGTTTAAGATATATGATGTCGTTGTAGTGAAGAATTGCGACAACCACAAAACCAAAGATCGGTGCAGTAAGCCCCGCAAATACGATATCGGAAAACGCAAAGTCTCCCGCCATACCAAAGCCAACTAACAGCACTAACATAAATAGCGAAAAGCTCGTCGTTAACAGTCCCATTCCTAGGCGTGCCTTTTTCAGCATGACGACGCTTTCGGGATAATTACTGACAATGAAGGGTGTAGCGTCATCGGCATTGGTAAGAATTAGTTCTTCTGCATTGTCTGGCCTTATTTGGCAATCACCAATGGCAAACAATTTATCATGCACAGAGATAATGGTTTCGCTGTAGGATCTACGACCACGAGTACTGGAAAACTTATGTCGAGAAATCAACTCAGCTTCATCTAATGCGACAGGCATGGAAGCGGTATCGTCTTTTACTAAAAAGTCGAGATAGCTTTTGTCATCAACGATGGTTACCCATTTAGCGTTCTTACCGCTACCGCGCTTTTCTTTTTCCACGTAGTGATAATAAACACATTCCCTTTGTTTAAAGGGGGAAATCATGGGAGTGTCTCCTTCACGCAGTTCTACATCCCCATGGATTTCAGCTACACCGGGCATAATGCCTTTAATTTTTGAAGTGGGTACATTTTCAATAAACCGCTTCCAACGAATAGCTCTTATGGAGAAATAGCCAATGGCTAACGCAAGCACCCACCCAACTAGGAATTCAATCCATGGGAACCAACCTCTAATTTCACTTTTAATTTGGGGTTGTTCACGATTAATTCTCGCCCATTCAAACTCGGGTATTTCGGGCAGCTCATAGGCGGATCCTAGTAAGGCTATGCGACCAAATAAACGACTCGCATGTTCGCTAACGCCCTGGCGGCTTAGCAGCAAGCCTTCGTAAATCGACTCGATACGCTGTTGTTCAGCAACATATAAACTGGGATAAGAGTCCGGCAAACGCTCAATTTCATTCCAACCTGTCCATTGGTAGTCATGCTTTTCCAACACCATAGTGATTTGCTCTAGTGATTCTTTTTCCCGCTGCGCTATCCATTCATTAGCATTCAATAGATCTGCTCGAATCATGGCTAATCCATCGGTGCTTAAGAAAATGACTAAAGCAACCGTAAGCGCTGAAACATGCAATAGCACCCGATGAACTCGAATAACCAACATAAAAAAGTAGATGCTAAACATACCTAAGGTAACACCACCCCATAGCCATAATAGGCCTACATGGCCGACATCGCCGCGGGCTTCACTGATAGGGTTAATGGTCACTATCGGCAAATAGTCGCCTGCGATATCAAAACGCATTTGTTGTTGCTGAATAAAGCCAAATGCGTTGATGCGATCGCCAGATTCTAAGCGCCACTCAGTGTAGCGATAATCGCCAGATGTGGTCTCAAAACGTTCTGGTGCCTGCCAGTCTATGCCTCCGGATGACATCAGCAACATAGCACCGGTATTATCATCTAAGAAAAAAGGAACATACTTTTGCTGATCTGATTGCGTACACCAAGATTCATTACCATCGCTATCCTTGCAGCGCTTTTCCACTAAATAACGGTAGTAAACGCTGGGTACCCTAGCTTTTGGGGAAATAACGGTGCCATTGCGTTTTTGCGGTACGATATTACCGCTCAGGATCACTTCCCCAGGGATTGCGCCTACCACGTCGACTTGTGGAATTCGCTCCAGTTGGCGTAATTCTCTGAGATCTTTGAGTCCCGTTTGAGTAGCTAGAAAGGCACAATAAGCCAGCGCTACAGCAGCAATAGCTTGCAGAATAGTAAATAAGACAGATTTAATGGTGTCGATTTGTTCCATAAAAGACACTACAGCCCCAACAAGAAGTGATGGGACTATTGTAGCGTCTATTTATGCTTTGGTGCTATTGCAAAACCCAACGCTGGTTATCGCCATTATGACGCCACCAGGATCCAACTTTACTATTGGCTCTAGTACCAAAGGCATCCAATACAAAAGCATTAGAACTGGATAATTCGATTTGCCCAGAATCTAAACGATTAAACTGTTGTCTTGGGGAATCACTGCAATCAGCTATCACTGCCCTACTCCAGAACAACGCTTTCCCATTGTGTTCTAAGCATTGATCGCCATTGGCCAAGCGCAAGCGGCTTTCATTATCAAACCACCAGGTAGTTTCTACTTGATCGCACTCATTCACTACTGCGCGATCATTATGTACATCTAAGCAGCCCCAACGTTGGTTTCGTAATTTAAAACCTTGTACTCGCTGCAGAGTAACTACTTCTCGACCGTCGAGAGTTAACAGGTAATTTATAAGATCAGCTTGATCTTGCGCAGACAACGATTGTGCATTGCCGTGGCCAGACTGATTAATAACGGCCGATAAATCTATAGCCTCACCATGATGGAAATAAGGCGCTGTACTCCAAAGCCCTAATAGCGTTGGAGTTTCAATGCCCACCTCATTCAATGGCTGACTGATACCCATACCAGAGCTGGCATTGATAGTGTCCAGCACATGACGAACGCCGTCGGTATATTGAGGGCCTTGGTGACAACTAGCGCAATCTAAACCCTCGTAGATGGCCGCCCCTCGTTGAGCTGACGCTGTTAAAGCTCCCTCTGTCGTTTTGTAGGGAGACTTCTCCACTTCTGCTAACGAAGACACATAATCTGCCAGCGCATCTAGCTCTTCACTTAATCCCGCTTTTGCGTTACCTAGTGGATCGCGAGTGTTCTCGAATTCCTCATCGCTCAAAAAGCCGGTACCACCAAAACCACCACGAATATCATTTTCGAAATCTTGAATTTCGTCGAAGTTAGCAGTCCAGTGAACATTGCCATGACCAAGTCCAGCACGACCTTTTAAGGTGATAGTATTACGCAAGCCTTCGCCTCGCTCCGTGAAATCCCATACGCGGCCGTCCTGACCACCATCGACGTGACAACTTGCACAGGAAAAATAACTTTCCATGCTCATGCGAGGATCATCGGAGTTATAGAAGATCTGCTTGCCTAATAAAACGCTGGGCGCTAATTGTTCGCTAGCAACTGTGCTAACTTCCGCCAGTGTCGATACACTAAAGTTTGATGAATTTAAAATACCCGCAATGTCGTGGACACTAACACTACGGCTCATAAAATTGTGTACGTATAAATGGCCGGTAACACCATCAATCATTAAGCCTTGAGGTGCTAATGGCGTTTCTATTTCTACCCGCTGGGAACCGCTAAACACATCCATCACAGCAACTTTATTGGAACCCTGCATTGCGACAAATAGATAATCACCCCAAGGGCTATAAACTGCCGCCCTTGGATTGGCTCTATTATCGAAATCTGCTTCCTGTAACGTTTGTTCGGCAAAATTAATTCGATGGGTGACGGCACGAACAGTTCTATCGTGCTCCAGTGTTTGACCATCCCTAAATTCACCGCGGAAGATATTATCTTTCTTAGCAACAACATTTAGATCCTGGCCACTGGGGCTAATAGCGACATCAAATAAATAATTAGCGACGCCGCGAGCGCGATCTTGAGTGTCTACTGTGGTGGTATCTGGATCAATATGGAGTGTATCAACCCAATCTAAACCTTGGCTTAGATCCAACTGATAAATCTGCGCACCATCATCTGGAGACGTTAGTCGCGTCACAAACGCTTGGTTACCATCACCAGACACAGCAATTGCTCTCGGGTCAACTAGAGTTTCGCGCGCCAATTCATTGCCGTTTCTATCCAGCAACACCACTCCATTTGCAACGGATACCAATACAGTGTTTTGTGCTTGGTTATCAATGACGGCAAAGGGCTGTGAGCCATAGCCTAATGCAATATCTCGAATTAAATTGCCATTTAAATCCAATACAGCAATTTTATCTTCACTACGAACGCTTACCCAAAGCTCTTGAGTGAGCTCGTTGTTGAGCAACGAAACAGTTTGCGGCTCGCTACCAACATTTGATTCCCATACCACTTGCTGCAAAGTTTTATCAATAGCGGTCACAGTATCATTATCCGGATTCACAACATAAATAGTGCTACCTGTTTGCGCTAAGGTCGAGGTTTGCACTGCGGGCTGTTCAGTTAATGGCGGCACCACCGTTTTAATAAAAGTCTCCTGGTGGATTAAGCCATCCAAACGAATCGTCAAACGTACTTGGTAATGGCCTGGCGCCGAATATTCGTGATTAGTATTTGGAGAATCTAATAAGCCTGATGTTGAGCCGTCGCCAAAATCCCATTCATAAGTTGCACCAACTAAATCGCGATCTAATTCAATATCAAACGCTGAGTTAGCACCAGATTCATCAACGCCTGCTGTGATCTCATCAATGGTCACATCTACATCTAGTGCCAGACTTCCTGCCCCCGTTGTGAAACCACCTTCAAAAGCGACCGTAACGGCATTGCCCATCACGTCTCTAACACCACCCGTAGGAACCACAATTTGATAATCGCTAAAAGGAGCAAGAGGTTCGAGCGGTGTAAAATTGACAATACCGTTTTGCAGACTGTAGAGACCCGCGACCTGACCACCCGCTTCATCTAGAATACGTACACTCTCTTCATTAACAGAAGAAAAGTCCAACACATCACTAAAGCTAATACCGATAGCCGTTTGCGACGCCACATTAGTAGCATCGGTTCGAGGTGCAGTGATTAGTACATGGGGTGGTTGCGTATCAGGTTCCACATCATGAGGCATAAAAGCACTACCAGTGCCATGATCGTTACCCACAAATACCAAGTTTCCTAAAGGACTCACTTGACCGTGATCCACCAATCTCACTAATGGTCCAGAAATAGTACCACTACCTACTTCCACAGGATTTTGTGGATCAGAGACATCAATTTTGTGGACGCGATCTTCCGCACCTTGGAACACGTATTGATCTTGGAAGGCACAATAGAGTTGCCCAGGTATCGCTAACTGATCATCCGTTAAAATAAATTCGCTGGGATCTTTTAAATCGTAAAGTACCATTCGCGCAGTCGGCCCACGAACGGACACAGCCATATGCTCGCCATTAAAGCAGCTGGCATAATAAAACTGATCTAAATCGGGAATGCGATCCAACAAAATAGGATTGACTGGATCACTAATATCTAAACTGGCAAAGCCATCGAGGTTTTGCATGCTGGAAATCACCAGCTGATTACCAAAGGTGAAAATCGGACCAACACGAAAACCGCCCAAAGCGGAAACGGGGATAGGATTAGCTTCCCCATCGCGATCCGCTAAAACTGGATTACTGGGATCAGCCGCATCAACAATAAAAATGCCCTGCTCTGAGCTTGCCACATACACATAAGGCGCTTGCCAAGTGAGTTGCCAAGCCACATTGGAATAATCACCCCCATCGACTCCCGGCAAATCAATTTCACCAACACGCTCTAAGTTATTAAGATCGGTAAAATCCCAAAACTCTACACCGATGGTGCTTTGGAAAGCCATGTAACGACGGCCGTTAATTCGCGCAATACCAAAGGCATGTGGTTCTTTAAATGCTTCGGTGCGAGTTTCCGCCTCATAAATACGGCGCATTAATTTTGGTTGGTAAGGATTCGACACATCATAAAATAGAAATCCACCTGGACCCTTACCACTATCCGGCGCGAATAGCGTAAAGAAATAGCCATCGATCATCATGCCCAAATTAGTGCCGAACGCCTTGCGACCAGGGTAAACACCAGGCAAGCCGTTATCATGATTCACCCAACCAATCGGTTGAAAAAGATCTTCTTCTGGATAACTTTGATTCCCCAACCCAGGGCCGGGAATGGGCAGGTCGCCGGCTATGCCATCGCCCCCGTCGATCAATCCTAGTTTTTGGCCGATAAAATTGAGCAGCTCAAGTAAGCCGTTTAAGGGGTCTTCTTTGAAGAGATCGGCGAAATCGAGTATGAAGTATCCGATCTCATTGACCGTATGCAGCACATCCTGCAAAGCCTGACTGATGTCTTCGAAGGTTAGTGCCGGGCTGACTGGTTGTTCATCTGCAGCGACTGCCACAGGACCAACACCAATACCCCATGCTAAGATAATGAAAAACAGGAACTTTTTCGTTGCCCCGGTAATAGAAGAAAACGCAAACATGAGATTCCACTCTGCTTATTGTTATTTTTTAGGCTGTTTTTTGAACAAAAACAGTATCATATATGGTACAAACGTACCATCATTAAGACAATTGATAACACGTCTGTTTGAATGATTTATTGCTATGACCCTGCCAATTGAAAGCGTTCTGCCCAATATCATTCAACAAATAACCAACCATGACAGCTTGGTGGTCCAGGCGCCTCCCGGTGCCGGTAAAACCACCATGATTCCCCTCGCCTTGCTCAAGGCCGGCATCGTACACGGCAAGATCCTGCTGATTCAGCCGCGGCGACTAGCGGTTTATGGGGCAGCCATGCGCATGGCCAACTTACTCAAACAGCCGATTGGCGAACAAGTGGGCTTTACTACTCGCTTTGATAGTAAAAAAAGTGCGGCCACCAAAATCGAAGTAATCACCGAAGGTATTTTTCTGCGCAAGATCCAACAAGATCCTGAGCTCGAAGGAATTGGCTTAATTATCTTTGATGAATTTCATGAACGCTCGGTGACCAACGATTTGGGATTGGCATTTGCCATAGAATCGCAGCAAGCTTATCGAGAAGCGGATCAACCACTAAAACTGATGGTGATGTCTGCTACTTTAAATGGCGAAGCACTGGCAGATTGGTTGGATGCACCAATAGCTCTTTCGGAAGGCCGCCAGTTTCCTGTTGAGACTTTCTATCGACCGCTACCAGCACAGAGCAACATCATCCTTCACGTGACTCAATTAGTCCAAGAAGCCCTGAATAATTCGAGTGGTAGCCTGCTGGTATTTTTGCCAGGCATGAAAGAAATTAATCGTGTAAATGATCGACTTAAAGAACTAAGCCTTGCTGATCACGTTACTATTTTTCCGTTGCATGCATCGCTGCCAACGGATCAGCAGCAAAAGGCCATAGAAAAACCAAGCGAAGGCCAACGAAAAATTGTACTCACCACCAATGTGGCGGAAACCAGTATCACTATTGAAGGGATCGATACGGTTGTCGATAGCGGCTTGGTTCGCGTATCTGTTTACGATGAACGTCGTTGTATGAATGTGTTAGTCACCGAGAAAATTTCTGCTGCCTCTGCCGAACAACGCCGTGGTCGTGCCGGCCGATTGCAAGCAGGCTTTTGTTATCGGGCTTGGAATGAGTCCGCACAAAATCAGCTCAAAGCCTATAGCGATCCAGAAATGTTGCGTACTGATCTTTTACCGGTGGCCTTAGAGTTTGCTACTTGGGGTTGCCAAAACAGCAATGATTTAATGCTGTTGACTCACCCTAACGCTTCAGCGCTGGCGCGCGCTCAAGAAAGTCTGCATGAAATGGGTGCCTTAGATACCAACCATGTCATTACTGCTGCGGGAAGCCAAGTGGCAAAATTGGGCCTGCACCCCCGATTGGCATTGCTGATTCAAAATAGTCGTGACTTGAATTGTGAAAATGCCGCTATCGCTAGTGCTGCCATTTTATCGGAAGGCGACCCACTGCGGTTTCATCAACAATGGCCACAATCGGATTTATCACTTCGCTTTGACTTATTTGAGTCCAAGAAATCCATTGCGGAATTACACCACGCCACTTGGAAACGAATTACGCAACTATGTCAGCAACTTTCAAAAAGAGCTTCAATCTATTGGGATAAGAAGCCCATCGACGACGCAAACATTTCAGAGGCCCTAGCAAAAGCATTTCCAGAACATATCGCGCAACAAAGGCAAAATGCTGAGCATCGCTATTTAATGGCTAACGGTAAGGGCGTTAAATTAAACCCAGAAGATAATTTGATAGGCACACCCTACTTAATCGTGCTTGATGCCAGCGGCAATGAACAAGAGCCATTTATTCGCTTAGCACTGCCCATTAGTCAAGAGCAACTCACCATTGCTATGAAAGCGCATTTAACTCAACAAGACTTAGTACATTGGGATGCAAAAAGAAACCAAGTAGAAGCTAATCATGTAGTTGCTTTTAAAACACTGCAGATAGAAAAGAGCAAACTTTCACAAGTGGACCCAGAGCAAATTACACAGTGCTTGCTTGAGCATATACAACGTATTGGGATTGAATACTTAAATTGGGACACGGCAGCGAACAATCTCAAGCAACGAGTTAATTGGCTGCACCAGCAGCAGCCTGATCAATGGCCCAATTGGAGTAAGGACACCCTCACTGACAATTTAGAGCAGTGGTTAGGGCCATTTGTAGCCGGAATTAATAAACTGAGTGATGTAGAAAAATTACCGTTAGTCGATCCTTTAAGAGCTTATCTTGGTTGGGACAAGCTAACGACACTGGATCAGTTGGCACCAGAGCATTGGGCATTACCTACAGGTTCACAAAGAAACATTGAATATAGTGAAGAAAATGGCCCCACTCTACGGGCAAGGATGCAAGAACTTTACAGCACGAAGGAACACCCTACTCTTAAAGATGGCACACCTATCTTAATCGAGTTACGCTCACCAGCCGATCGCCCTATTCAATTAACTAAAGATCTTGTGCAATTTTGGCAAGGTAGTTATCAAGAGGTGGCAAAAGAAATGCGTGGCCGTTATCCCAAACATTATTGGCCCGAAGATCCCGCCAATGCTAACGCTACCACCAAAACAAAAAAGCATATGTAGAGGATGGGTTAACTCATCGAAGATTCCACATGAGTAATCTGATAGTCCCATGGCTCAACTAATCGCAGAATAAGATTCGCCTGCTGTTGATAAGGCGCGACAAAACACTTATAGCGTTGCATTTCTGTAGCAGCTTGCCGGCGAGCGAAGTCCAGTGTTTGGTTACGTTTCTCAAAATCAGCCTGAAGGCGTATTGCGGTTAGCTGTTGATCATCAGTTTCCAAAAATATCGAAAAATGAACTAATGGAATTAACAGTTCATGCATGGCATGCAGTCCTTCCACAATTAAGATGGTTCCAGCTGGTACTATTACTTCTTCACCACTCACCTCTCCTCGCTCATGATCATAGGTTGCCACCTTAATACCACTACCCGCCCACCAGCTTTCGATATCACTTCTAGCTGTGTGAAGCTGATAAGCTTGAGGTTGATATCCACTTATGTCTCTGGCCATTCGATCACATCGATTCATCAAGTAGGAATCTAGCGACAACACTGAACTTGGCACCCCCGACTGACTCAAAGTACCTGCAAGTTGATTTGCAATAGTACTTTTGCCTAAATCTGCGGCCCCCGCAATTGCTACTACAGCAGGCTGCGTATTTTCTGCGATAAGCGTAAGCTGATGTGCGATTGAATCGATGATGGTCACGGGATAAAAAAGGCCAGCTAAGCTGGCCTTAAAGTAGCATTAAATTCATGAAGCCAGTTTGCGATCTGATTCACGACGATCGCGAACGCGCTTGTCAATATCGACAGGAACTTGCTGAATGCGTCGCTCATTCTTACGGCGATTTAGATAAACCAAAGTCTTACTATCGTCATCCAATTGGTTCTCTAAGGACTCGGCCAATATCACCAATTTACGGTTTACTTCTTCCATCTCTTGTTTGTTTACCAATCCAATGGCTTTCCAAAAACGCTGAATACGGCTTTCTAGTGTGCTTTGACGACCAAACAAAGCTTTTCTTAACTCGTAGTCCACATCTTTACCAACATCTTTGGCGTCGGACAAAAATGACTCTGCAGATTCAAGAACATCTTTTGCCAAGCTATTTAATGCCGCATTAGTTTGCTCAACACTTTTGCCTAGTCGAGAAATAGCGGCTTCTTCAGCATCTTCCTCAAATGAGTCTTTTGCTGCTTCGAAAGCATCTTTAACTCGATCCGCAATTTTTTGACCAGATTCAGTTACTTCTTCATAGGTGGCCAATCCATAGGCTCTCGATATATTTATGGTTTTGGCCATCGATACTGAAATTCGATCCACCAACTTTTCACTTTCATCAGTGATCTCTTCAATCTTATCTTCGCCACGTTTTTTTATGTTATCTATATATTGTTGTGTTTCCTTATTAACCTGCTTAATAAAACCCAAACCGGTGAAACGAGTGTTTCGAAGGTTACTACGAAGTTGGGTTAACAGATTTGATTCCTCATCACTCATATTATCTTTTTTGTTTTCACGATCATTCATAACTACTTCCCTTGAATTTCCCTTTAACAATTTTAGTTACCACCCTGAGTACGAAAAATTTTAATCCTGTGCTTGTTCACCCACAAGCTAGTTTGCGGGTGAAAATCACATTTTTTTCAATTAATTTCGATTTTTTACTGTTGATAGTTAAATGTTTAACAACGCCCCTCAGGACATTCGTTTTATTCTGCAAGATTGCCCGACAAACGAAAAAAAAGACTACAAGGGTGCTCGTTATTTTTGGTATCTTGGTTCCAAACACATCAACGACAAAAACTCGTTAGTACTGTTACCAATAAAGAGGGAAAATTCAAATGATCAAATCACGCGCAGCCGTTGCTTGGGAAGCAGGTAAACCATTAAGCATTGAAGAAGTGGATGTCGCAGCCCCTAAAGCAGGAGAAGTGATGGTGAAGCTAGTGGCTACTGGTGTATGTCATACCGATGCATTTACTCTGAGCGGCGACGATCCCGAAGGTGTGTTCCCTTCCATATTAGGCCATGAAGGCGCTGGTGTAGTTGTTGAGGTTGGTGAAGCTGTGGAAAGCGTTGCAGTAGGTGATCACGTAATACCACTATACACGCCTGAGTGTGGCAAATGTAAATTCTGTCTTTCCGGTAAAACAAACCTTTGCCAAGCCATTCGCGCTACGCAAGGCCAAGGCTTAATGCCAGACCACTCATCTCGCTTCTCTATCAATGGTAAGCCTATCTTTCACTTTATGGGCACATCAACATTTTCTGAATACACAGTGATGCCAGAGATTTCGGTGGCAAAGATAAATAAAGAAGCTCCGCTAGATAAAGTGTGTTTACTTGGTTGTGGAATTACCACGGGAATCGGCGCAGTACTTAACACCGCCAAAGTAAAACCTGGAAGCTCAGTTGCAGTATTTGGTTTAGGGGGCGTTGGTCTTAGCGTTATTCAGGGTGCTGTGCTCGCTAAAGCAGAAAGAATCATCGTGATCGATATTAACGAAGACAAATTTGAAATGGCTAAGTTACTAGGGGCTACTGATTGTATTAATCCAAATGACTACCCTGGCTCTCCCATACAAGATGTGATCGTTGATATTACTGATGGTGGTGTTGATTATTCCTTCGAGGCAATCGGTAATGTGAATACCATGCGCGCAGCATTAGAGTGCTGCCATAAAGGTTGGGGCGAATCCACTATTATCGGCGTCGCCGGTGCTGGTCAGGAGATTTCCACTCGCCCCTTCCAACTTGTAACTGGTCGAGTATGGCGCGGTAGCGCGTTCGGTGGTGTTAAAGGTCGCAGTCAATTACCAGGTTATGTTGAACAATATTTAAAAGGTGAAATTAAAGTGGATGAGTTTGTCACCCATACCATGCCTTTGGACGATATCAACAAAGCTTTTGATTTAATGCACCACGGCGAAAGTATTCGTTCGGTAATCGAGTTTTAAATTAGTCTTTAACAAATAAAAAGGGGAATTAAACAGTTCCCCTTTTTATTTATTCGACAACTTCAACACCACGCCAAAAGGCTATCCTGCCCTCTATATTTTTAGCTTTTTCTTTGGCCTCTGGATAATACCATGCTGCATCTTCGTTTTTTTTGCCATCCACCACAATGGAATAGTAACTGGCTTGACCTTTCCAAAAACAGGTAGAAGTAGTTTGGCTTCCCTGAAAATACTCTCGTTTAATAGAGTCAGGCGGAAAATAATGGTTCGACTCGACCACAACAGTATCATCGCTTTCTGCAATTACTTGGTTATTCCAGATCGCTTTCATGATGTTTTTTGCCTCCCAGGTTTCTTTAAGTTAAATCGATTACTTGATCAGTCTTAAAGTAAAAGGATATCGATAGCGAACACCATCGCTAGCTTTTACGGCTCCAATGATGGTCAAGATCAACCAATAAAAAGGTAATATCCACAATACGACCATTCCAATAAGCACTGCTACCAACAAGCCCGCCACAATTGATATCAGTAACAGGGTAATCTGAAAGTTAAGCACTTCCTTACCCTGATCCTCTACCATGGGATATTCATCCTTCTTCATCAACCAGACTACCAACGGGCCAATAAAATTACCGAACGCCGGAATCAGGAAGCCCAGTAAAGACGCTAAATGACAGTACACGCCCCAGTTTTTTTCATCTTTGGAGAGCTGAGTTTCTTGAAGTTCATTTGAATCATTCACTAGATGTTCACCTTTTTAACTTTTCCTTTGGGTATAGGACTCTGCCTGTTTCTTATTCCAATTTCATCTAATCTTACACTAGCTTAATCAAGCTTAGAATATCATCTGAACATCTCTTAAACACAGCGGCTTATGTAATTGACAGAAGTCAAGCCCTCTCCTATAAGTTAAAGTCTCGCAGCAATACTCATAGCATATGTATAACTTAAAGGATTAACCAACTATCTCGGTTAGTTAGAGAAACCATGGTGTCATATAACATCATCATTCACTGGCTATTCTGCAATTAAAGAGATGAGAGAAACTTCAGATGGACAAGATACCTATCTGCTATGTTGACGACAATGAATCCCACCTAACGCTGTTCGAACACGCCTTCTCGAATGATTATGATGTAACCACTTATGATCACACCATAGGGGTGATTGATGATCTTGCTGCTAACAACCCCAAGCTAATCGTGCTCGACGTTAATATGCCCAGCATCGACGGCTACCAGTTCTGCGAGGCTATCCGCAAACATGACACATTGTCAGAAGTGCCTGTAGTGTTTCTATCGTGCATGCGTGATGTAGCTGATCGGCTCAAGGGCTATGAGGCAGGTGGTGATTGCTATGTCACTAAGCCCTATGATTTGCAGGAGCTCAAATTGGTAATCAAAGCCAATTTAGCTCGGCAGGAGAAGTACGAACAAGCAAATCAAAACTCGCAGAGAGCTTCAGCCATCGCATTTGATTCAATGCGCAATAACAGTGAGCTTGGGGAGCTTATTCAATTTGCACGCGGCGTTTCTAAAGTTCGTGATGAAGGCACCTTTATTAGGAACCTCTTCTCTACTCTTAATGCCTTCGACTTAGAAGCAACCGTTTTGATACGTTTAGTTTCCGGTGAAGTCGTCGCCCGAACCGATTCAATGCCGTTCAACTTAATGGAAAAAGAACTGCTTGAACTAGCTCAAAACGCTGATCGTATTACTGCTTATGGAAAGAAATATCTATTTAGTGGAAAAAACACCGTTCTTCTAATTAAGAACATGCCAGTCGATGATGAGGCCATGCTCGGCAGACTAAAAGATCACCTGGCTATACTAATCGAATCTGCCGAAGCCTGTGTTGAAATTATTAATGGCGAAAAGCAACGCCAAATGTTGCTTGAGAACAAAACCAAGGTTGCAGCAGCTACCGTGAACAGCGAATTTACCACCATTATAGGAATTACCGATCAGCTCTTTAAAGATCTGGCCGCTGATTTTGAAGGCTTATGTGAAAAGCTAGAACAGTCTTTTATCTATTTAGACCTAACGGAAGAGCAAGAACAACAAATTATGAATTACACCGATCAAGCTCGCCGAGATATGGACAAACGCTATTTACTTAAGGATCAACTGCAAGCAGCGATGGTCAGAATTTCAGATTCTGTCGGCGTTTTGAAAAAGGACAATTAAAATTCAACTTGTTAAATAGGACTTACACGTTAGCACTCATGAATTCATTAACGAGTATAAATTTAGCTAAGAAAGCGGATGACAACGGGTAACGCACGAGTCGACAGTAAGTTCTATAGCGCTCTTCTGCAGAGTTCCGTTGATCCCATTATCATTATCAACGAAAAGGGTCTTATTTACGAGGCCAATCAAGCCACCCTCACAACCTTCGGTTATAGCCTAGAAGAATTACTCTACCAAAACGTTAGTATACTGATGACTGGCGCAGATGCCGTACAACACAACGACTACATTAGCCGCTATGTAGCAAGTCGCGAGCCTCATATTATTGGCATTGGCCGTAATATTGTCGGTAAGCACAAAAATGGTGAATTCATACATTTCCGATTAGCCGTCAGTGAAGTCATAATCGATGATCAACGCTACTTCACTGGTATACTCAGCGATATTTCTGAACTAGTGGATAAAAATCGTAAATTGAAATTGCAATCCAGTTTGCTCAGCAAAATTAGCCAGTGGGCCAGCGAGAGCAAACAAGATAAATCAGCCAAACTTAATAGTTTTTTATGCCTGCTATCAGAGGCAGCGGAAGCTACCTGTGTTACCTTCAACCCCTCAGAAACCTACCGACAATGCCTAGGTTTCGAACCATTTTATGCGTGCCATCAACTAGGGACAGGACTCGAGCATGAAAGCCTCTTAGGAGCAAGCACATTAGCTATTGGAAAAACCAAATCTATTATTAATGAACAAGCCTCTCTGGCTAACCTCAATGCCAAGGGATCACTACCTGTAAGATGTGTCGCATCTTACCCACTATTTTCACAATCAAATTGGATAGGATCGATCCGATTCTTCTTACCCTCGCCACAACCCGAAAGTTTCTTATTTACTACTGTCGATCTTTTAGATGTTTGCTTGAATCATTTTATTGCCCGTGTTGAATTAAGCGCCACCATGCACCAATTAACCATTGCGAACGACCGCTTTGCTAGAAGTCAAAACGGCGCCAATATGGGAACCTGGGATTGGGATATTCAAACAGGGGATTTGTATTGGACCGAACGAATCGCTCCCTTGTTCGGATACTCTGCCGGTGAGCTTGAAACCAGTTATGAAAATTTTATCACTGCCGTGCACCCAGACGACAGGGAAATAGTAGAAGCAGCAATAGCTAATTGTATTGAAAGCGACGCGACCTATGATGTGGACCATCGGGTAGTGTGGCCAGACGGCAGCATTCACTGGGTAAATGAAAAAGGCGATGTGCAACGAGACAAGAACGGCAAAGCCATAAAGATGCTTGGAGTCATCCAAGATATAAACCGAGCCAAAATGGCAGAAGAACAATCGCTTCATGCTCGTATAGAAGCAGAAAAAGCTAGTCGTTCCAAATCAGAATTTTTATCACTAATGAGCCATGAATTACGCACACCGTTAAACTCTGTTATGGGCTTCGCTCAACTTCTCGATCAAATGATACTCGACGATAATCAAGCACTATATGTTGGGCAAATCCTCCAAGGTGGCGGATTGCTGGTGCAATTGGTTAATGACGTACTTGATTTCGCAAAGATAGACAGTTTTCAAAATAACTTAGATATCTCTGAAATAGACCTGCATCAACTTACACAACAGTGCATCAACCTTTTAAGAAACCAAGCGGACCTATCAGAGCTCTCTATTGACCATGTTTGCGATGGCCAACATGCAATGGTTCGCGGTGATTACCTACGCTTGAAGCAGGTAATTATAAATCTGTTATCTAACGCAATAAAGTACAACAAGAAGGGTGGCAGCATATCGATTGACTGCGAATCAAAGCAGGGTTCACTTCGCATGAGAGTAACAGATACTGGTGTGGGCATCCCAACCGATCGCTACAACGAAGTCTTTCAACCCTTCTCTCGCTTAGAATTTAAAAACTCCTCTATTGAGGGCGTGGGTATCGGCTTAGTGGTGACTAAGAAACTCATCGAAACTATGGGAGGGGCTATCGGCTTTAAAAGCGAATACGGTATAGGTAGTTGTTTCTGGATTGACCTTCCTGTTGGCGAGCACGGTTTGCCCGCTAAAGAACAAGCTTCTGACAAGGATACTAAATCTATCGCTGCACCCATTAAATTGCTCTATATAGAAGACAATCCAAGCAACATAAGATTAGTTCAGAGCGTAGTATCAAGGGATGAAAATATTGAATTTCTAAAAGCGATGACCGGAGAACAAGGACTCAAGCTCACTAAAACGCAAAAACCAGATGTCGTGTTATTGGATATCAACTTACCGGATATGAATGGTATCGATGTGTGCGCTTGCATCAAGCAAGACCCAGCAACTAAGTTGATCCCCACTATTGCACTAACCGCAGATATAGCCAGGCACAAAGACACTCTTGGTGATAACCCAAACTTTTACAGCGTGATCTACAAGCCTTTCGAACTACAAGAATTACTCGATACCGTTCTCGGCGCTGCTAGCGTTAACTAAAGTCAGTGCTAATCAAACCTAATCTCGCCGCTTCCACTGCCGCTTCGGCTCGAGAGGAAATATTTAATTTACGATAAATACTTTTCACGTACCCAGCGGTAGTATGGGGCGAAATATTTAGCATCCGGGAAATTTCTGGACGATTAAGACCTTTGCCAATCAAAGTAAGAATCTCTTCCTCTCTGGCGGTTAAGCCTGTCTCTGGTTTCTGCTTAGGCTCTTGTGCCTGAAAATGGCCTAGAATTCTTCGCGCAATCCCTGGGGACAATGGCGGTTCATTTTCTAAAATGCCTTTGAGCTTTTTAAGAATCAGTTCTTTACCCTGATCTTTCAACAAGTAACCTTGAGCACCATCCTTTAACGCTGAAAAGATATGCTGATCATCATTAAATACCGTTGCCACCACGCTAACCGTTTCTGGTGACTGCTCGCTTAGGGCTCTGAGTACTTCATTGCCCTGCCCATCCGGCAAATTCAAATCTACCAACGCAAGATCAAATTTGTAATCCGACATTACACGCTTTGCATCGGCTATGGTCGCTGCCTCAATCACCTCAATCCCTTGGAAAGCTTCTTCGAGGATTTCTTTAAACCAAGCGCGGGTATCTTTAAAGTCTTCTAGTAATAACGCCAGTTGCATTGTTTGCTTCCTCTGATTAGCCCAGTGGACAGTTAACGGTGACCAATACACCTTTGGTAAAGTCTTGAGTTTGCATGCCCCACTGGGCCTGACCACCAAGCTCATTCACCCGCCGTTTAATATTGGTAATGCCTGTGCCAGCCACCCAGTCTTGCATGGGTAAGTTGGTACCATCATTAAACACCTTAATGTGTAGCCATTGTTTTTGAAACTCAATATCCACCATAATTAAATCCGGTTGCGCGTGCTTTAAGGCATTGGTAACGGTTTCCCGTACAATACGCCCCAGATTCACCCATTGATGATTATCTAAAGTCACGTCTGGAACTTCGTCTGGCTGAGTCCAAATAATTTCTACATCAGCAATTTCTAAACGTTCCTGCATTTCCGCCCGCCAATCTGCTAACGCGTTCTCTAACAGAATAGGATCCCTATCCTGCAGGCTATAAATAGCTTCTCTTAATGTCGTTAAAGCGCTCTTGGCAAGTTCCTGATTCTTGGGTGTTTGCGCATTATGAACCAAAGATAACAGCTTAGCACCCACATCATCATGAAGGTCGCGCATAATACGTTCCCGCTCGACGGATACAGCCTGGTCCTGTTTCTTACGCAGCTCTGCGGATTGATACACCAGGGTATAGAGGCTTTTTACCAACTGCAGATCTTGATTGGAAAATAGCGACTTGCCAAACTCGCGCCCTAGAATGCGCAATGTTTGCTGCTGATCCACCGACGGGCAGAGAATTTCTAGCCCCTCTTTCTCCAATGACACTTCCATTAAAGGCTTATCGATAACTTCAATTGTCAGAGGTTTTAAAATACGCCTTAACAGCTCCAACCACTGCTCATGTAATTCCGCATAATTTCGTGAACCAAAAAAGCGATGAATAAACTCAGGTAAGAAGTTCTCCATGCGCTGGCGACCATCACCCAAATAACGACGTACCATCCATTGGCGAATGGGGAAATAGACCCAACCAATTACCAAGATAGCAACACTCAGTGCGCCAATGGGTGACATATTCATAAACGCGATCAATGCTAGATCGGCAAAGATGACAAAGGCTCCGCTGAAGAACCACACCCAAATGGCAAACCACCAGCGGTCGAGATCAAATAACCGATAGCGAGCCACGCCCATAGCCAGGCCTAAATATAAACACAACAACAGACCGGCGGCACTCCAAAGGTCCAACCAAGGTTCGCCGCCAAACACAATAGGAATGGTATAAAGCAAAAACGTTAGTTGCGTGGTAACCACGACGGAGATAAGCATCCAGCCGACAATAGCCCGTTCTATCGGTTTGTCTTTAGAACGTTTCCACTGAATAACCGCAAATACAGTGCCAAATAAACAAGGAAGTGCAAAATGAATAACATAGGTATTTAAAGGCCATTCGATGATTTGAAAGACCCTACCCAACCAGTCAAGCAAGGTGAATCCAAGAATGGCATATCCATAGCGCCTATCCCCTAAGGGTTCTGGGTAGAACCACAACAAAGCACAGATGGCATAGGCAAACAGCTGCGCCCCTAACTGGTTAATACCGGTGGCAGCACGAAAGAAATCAGCCGGGAGCATCAGTTCCCGTTCGGAATAAGTTCCCACAGTCAGCATACATAAGGCATAGCCAACTCCACTCACCGCTAGCAAGCCAGTTGCCATTTCACCGCGCCGATATATCCATACAGCCACACCAATAAAGAGAGCGATAAATCCGAAAAGGTAAAGCACCCATGTTTGCCAAGGGACTTGCTTGATACTGCGTTGCGGTAACGGCTTAACCTCTATTTCGGAGCCATCGGCTTTGACCAGAGTTAACTGCGGCTGTAGAAGAATATCGTGCAACCGTTGCTGCTGATCAAGGAATAGGTTGTAGCCATTAAAGGTAGATAGGCTATCAGTGTCTGGCGTGAGAGTAACGGCGTCGACTCTTAAGGTATCGTGCTCACCGCGAATAGCAACGATACGATCACCCTCTTTGAGTTCACTGGTTTCAGGGACAAACACCCGCTCCACAACAATTGCCCTGCCATCATTAGAAGGCTTAAACGCCACACCTAAAGACGGCACGCTAAGATTTTGATAGAGCAGATGGAAAACAAAGGCGAACACGAGTGCGCCCACCGCAATCAATATGATTTGCGGAGACAGCTGACCGGGCTTAAGGTGGTGAAGACCTGATGTATTCATAACTGCATTATTCATAGGTGAAGCAAGGGTAACAAACTTTAGACGCCCCCCACAGCACAAACTCTGGTCTCCCCCCCAATGAGGGGGTTTAAGAATCGTGCTGTTTTGGTATGAATTACAATAGGTTATAACTCCATAAAAGACTAATAAAATAACAACTTAGCCCCTGTGAGCCAATCATCACTCTTACAAGCTCAGATTATTTGGAGTGCTCCAACGATGGCCTCCTCACCCTATCCTGTTTATTTATTGACCTTTTTCTCGTTTCTTAATTAAGCAATATTAGTAGTGCAAAATGCCGTTAATTCTCCCAATTGAAAGGAACTTTACATGATGCGCTTGATAGTTGTTTTGTGTTTCGGCCTTCTAGTTTCATCCTGTGATAGATACATAGATAACAGGAAAGGCTCTAACATCATCCCGCAAAAAGCCACCACATCTTCAGCAACGACTATCAATAAACTAGTTGTTAAAGACTATTTCGATTTATTGGCGACCAGAGGGTACAAACTTGGGAAAAAAGTAGAGAAGCTATATAAGTACGTCAAAGCTGTCGATGGTTATGCCATGGAGGTCGATGGATCAATCATGGAAGTTTACGAATTTGATCTAACCACGGAAACCGGCAAAAGCGCATTGGACCAGTTAAAAACTAAAGGCTTTGGCGATGCAACGGTGATTGTGAATAAGAACTTGGCGTTAGTGAGGCACACTAGCCACCCTAGCTATGAGGATCTAAAGAAGCTATTTATGACACTGTAAGATTGCTTGCAAGTGAGCACCCTGTATTAGCAATTTCAACCCAGGGTGCTCTAGTAAATCCTTATAACACTCCCTGCTCTTTTAAGGATTCAAGTTCCGCTTCTTCCATACCCAACATATCCATCAATATTTCTTTGTTATGGCTACCTACCGCAGGGCCAGGCCATTCTGTAGATCCAGGTGTTACAGAAAGCTTAGGTGCAATGGCAGGAATAGTTAAAGACTCTCCTTCGACTTCAACGGTCTCCAGCATGCCACGAGCTTTATATTGAGGATCGTTAAACATGTCTTCCACATTATAAATAGGGCCAGACGGCACCCGCACCTCCTCCAAACAAGCCAATACTTCTGCACTGCTCAAACTTCCAGTCCAATCACTGAGCACTTGATCGATTTCAGGTTCATTATCGACACGCCCTTGGTTGGTACTCAGGCGCTCGTCATTGGCTAAATCCACGCGGCCGATAGCTTCCATTAGGCGCTTAAATATAGAGTCTCCATTGCCACCAATCACTACATATTTACCATCACCACAACGATAAGTATTGGTGGGAACGATGCCGGTGACCGTAGTTCCTGAAGGCTGCCTAACCACACCGGCTCCTGAATATTCTGGCACCACCGCTTCCATCATATTAAACATGCTCTCATAAAGCGCTACGTCCACCACTTGCCCAGTACCAGAAGATGTTTTATTGCGATGATGAAGCGCCATTAAAATCCCAAAGGCAGCATGCAGAGAAGCTAGAGAATCTCCCATACTCAAATTGGGGCGAACTGGAGCCTGATCGGGAAAACCATTCACATAGCGAAATCCGCTAAAGCCCTCGCAGACAGATGCAAAACCTGGCTTTTGTGCCAACGGCCCATCCTGACCATAACCAGAAATACGCGCATAAACCAATGAAGGATGATTGCTTTCAAAAAAATCAGGTCCTAAACCCCACTTTTCCATAACACCAGGGCGAAAATTCTCGATTAGGACATCACCGGTCATGATGAGATCTTTAAGAATCTCTCGGCCTTTATCAGTTTTTAAATCCAAGGTGATGCATTTTTTATTACGGCCTAAACTACGCCACCATAATGAAGTTCCATTTTTTACTTCGCGCCATTGGCGAATAGGATCACCTGCTCCAGGTGGCTCTACTTTAATCACTTCGGCGCCATAATAAGCCAGCATTGTTCCGGTAAATGGACCAGCTAGTAACTGCCCCACTTCGATCACTCGAATACCAGTGAGCGGTTTTTCAGTGCCTGCTTTATCCATCATTTGTCCCCCCTAAATCCTTCAATAACTATTTTTCAATCTTAATTTAGTATCACTAATTTTATCGATGGGTTTGCCGCCATAACCTAGGCGACACTCCCGAATGCTCTTTAAAAGCTTTTCTAAAATTGGCGGTTTCTTTATAGCCCAACTGCCAAGCGATATGTTCAATTCGCATTTCGGTATTTTTTAAATAATGCTCCGCCATATTCTGACGAATTTGTTTCAACAATTCTCGATAGTTAATACCCTCTTCGTTCAAGCGACGTCGCAAAGTTCGCTCCGACACTTCTAGCTTTTGCGCCACAAATTGAATACTAGGAGACTCATCTAAATAAAGAGAAATAATCTCGCGAATCCTATCGCTTAAAGGAGTTTGAGAATTAATGCTGAGCAAATCACTTTCACACTGCTGAACCATAAACTCACGGTTTATTTGATTCGCAGTTGTTATAGGTAGATTTAATGCGGTATGAGAAAACACAAATCGATTAGTTGGCGCATTAAAGGTGACATCGCATTGGGTAAATTCCCGATAACGGGCTGAATACCCCGGTTCATCGTAAGTCACTGACAATGACTGCGGGTAAAAACTCTTTCCAGTTAGCAATGAGAAATTATGACTGGTGGTACTGATAATGGCTTCGATCAAAGCGATATTTAAATCATTAAAGGGCGTTAGTACTTGATATTCCATCGCCGTATATTGCTCGGTACGATGAAAGCTAACTTTAATAGCAGGCATGACGATCGCAGCATACCGCTCAAGCAATAGCAAAGCACTATCGATATCCTGACTGGCTAATATCGCCGAGCCTAAATTGCCATGCGCCATCACCGGCACATTGACGCCCAAGAGAAGAAAAATATGGGGCGATTTTGCACGACGCCGCACGACTTTTATTAAACGATTAAGAACGTCTAAAGGGACACGCTCAGCAGGCTGGATATAGTTAGGATAATCCAAACCTGCTTCAAGAAAATATTCCTCGCTTTTTTCCCCTTGCGCCAACAACGTCTGATCAACATAGGAAAGGTATATCCCCAATGCGGTTTGCGACATAGCCCTCCCCTACGGCCTATGAATTAAGAAAATTGACCCAAATCAGCATCTAATATGATTACAGAACCTTGGCCGAAAATACCCCCTTTCGGCCTGAATTACAACTATAGCCTTGTTTACCCCCTTTTTATACTGCAACGCTAACACTAAAAAAGTAGAGGAAAGAGGGAAGACTATGTTGCGATATTTACGATTTTACGTGGCACCAATTACTATTATGGCGATTTCATGCGCCATGTTATTTTCTCACTATTGGCTATGGGTACCGGCATTAGCCTATATAGGATCCATTGCATTACTGGATCAACTATTTCCACATGATATAGATGAAAAATCTTATCGCTATCCGTTCTTTTTGGACTTAGCGCTCTATCTATCCACCCCTGCTACTATCGCTCTTTATGTGGCCATTTTTTGGGTTGCCGGCAGCGGCTCACAAGATGCGCTTGGATTGGGTGCATTAGTGCAGTCAATGACAGGGATAGATGTGATTGAAGCACGCAACAGCACAGCCTGGTATCACTATGTATTGATGTTCTTAGCAGTAGCCTTACCCGCTACCGGTGCTGGCGGATTAGCAGGTCACGAATTAACTCACCGCACTTCACGACCTTTTGATTTGTGGATTGGGCGTATCACTATGGCCTTTAACTGGGGCATTGCGTTTCCTATTGAGCATGTTTATGGTCACCACTCTTATGTTGGCACTAAAAAGGATCCAGCAACTGCAGCTAGGGGTGATTCGGTTTACCAACATTTACCGAAGGCAATGTATCGCACAGTGACTAATGCATGGGAAATTGAATCTGAGCGCTTAAGAAAAATCGGGGCGTCTTTCTTCTCGTACAAAAATGTGCTTTTAAGAATGGGGGCTGTTGCTGCACTGACTACTTTGTTTGCTTATTACTGCGCGGGCTGGCAAGGCGTTTTGTTTCACTTGATCGTATGCGTTTCTACCAAAGTTGCCCTAGAAGTGCTGAACTATGTTGAACACTATGGCTTGATTCGACAACCAGAAGAAGCTGTTCAACCACGCCATTCCTGGAACTGCAACCACGTTGTGAGCGGCGTGTTCACTTACAACTTAACTCGTCACAGCCATCACCATGCAGATGCTCAAGTTCCCTATCAAGATTTACGAAGCCATTCGGAGCAACCCGAAATGCCAGGTGGACTAATGTCAGCTTACCTATCAACGTTAATTCCGCCTCTCTGGCGCAAAAAGATCGTGCCTAAATTATTAGAATGGGACCGAGCTCAAGCTTCTAGCCACGAGTATCCTTTAATTGCTGAAGCCAATATTGAATCTGGTTGGCATGAACTGCATGCCAGTATCGCTAACGAAACAGAAAGAGCCGAGCAACCTATTGAAGGGCATGTGAGTTACTCTTAGTAAGATCTTATATAATCTTGATAAACTCGGTAATCCAACAGCAGCGCCCAATGGCTGTTGTTGGATTACTTAATTAATTCACGCCCACCAGCAGCCAACGAAACGGTATCGATCTTGCCGGGTACATCAATTCCTTTTAAGCATGCGGGTCTTTCGTAAATACGATCAATCCAGGCTTTTAAAGCATCTAGCCCTTCGATATCAACACCGGACCAGTTATGGGTTCGCACCCAACACCAATTAGCAATATCGGCGATACTAAATTCATCGACCAGATAATCCCTATTCACCAAGTGATCATTTAAAACCGTGAGTAAGCGCTTAGATTCATTTTGATAACGATCAATGGCTGGTTGTATTTTCTCTGGGAAATAGCGGAAAAACACATTGGCCTGCCCCATCATAGGGCCCACACCGCTCATTTGAAACATTAGCCATTGAATGACTTCAGAACGCTTTTTCGGATCCTCTGGCAGTAGTTTCCCAGACTTTTCCGCGAGGTAAAGCAGAATTGCACCAGATTCGAACACCACAAAATCATCGTTATCATGATCAACGATGGTAGGAATTCGGCCATTGGGATTTAACTTTAAGTAGTCTTCGCGCTTTTGGTCACCCGCTAATAAATTCACGGTGACCACATTGTATGGAATTTCCATTTCTTCTAAAGCGCAGGAAACTTTCCAGCCATTGGGCGTTGGAGCGGTATATAAATCTATCATTGTTATTGTGCCTATCAATCTCGCAGTGTGAAAATCGTAGTTGATTGGCAAACAAAGCGTCAATTAACTTGAATAGAAAACCCTATTCACGGAATGGAACAATCCTTCTAAGATGAGGATAGGGGTAAGCGCAAGCGGAAACCACACGCGCAGCGCCAAGTTACAACACATTCGCTAACACTTTGATATGTTGACAGGCAGAACGCGCCAAGGCTGTAAGATCATAACCGCCCTCAAGTACCGATATAATCTTGCCATCACAATGCTGATCAGCGATCGCTTTTAATTCTCGCGTCACCCAACGATAATCTCGTTCATCTAAATGAATATCGGCTAATGGATCTGCCTGATGAGCATCGAAGCCGGCACTAATAAATAATAACTGAGGGCTAAAGTGATTAAGCTTGGGCATCCAAGTTTCTTGCACCCATTCTTTAAAGTCATCACTTGATGTACCGGCATGCATGGGAGTATGCACCACGTTGGAACGGCTAGAATCGGCAACGGTAAATGGATAATAGGGATGTTGGTAGCTGGAACAGAACAATACGCGACTATCCACATGCAGCGTGTCTTCGGTACCGTTGCCATGGTGTACATCAAAATCCACCACAGCCACCCTTTCTAAGCCATACACTTCCAATGCGTAGGCCGCACCCACAGCGACATTATTGAAGACACAAAAGCCCATGGCTTTACCACGTTCAGCATGATGCCCTGGTGGACGCACCGCGCAAAACGCATTATCCACCTTACCTTTCATTACCACATCCACAGCACTAACTACAGCGCCTGAAGCACGCATGGCTGCTTTCAATGTGTAAGGATTGGCGAGTACATCTTCGCCTAGCACTTCGACACCACGTTTAGGTGCGTTACAAAAAATCTGATCGACATAATCCCTTCGATGAACTCGGTATAATTCTTTCTTA
>JAKSAW010000160.1 GCA_022361455.1 Pseudomonadales bacterium
CTGTTGCTTGGCCTGTCAGCCATTGAGGGCGGGGAATGCGGCAGAAACTGGCCTGAGCCGCTGGTGTGTCCTCTAGGACCTAGGGCTTACAAACTTGGCGGTAGAATTCAATGTTTTGGTTACAAGGTTCATATTATCTCTAGGCGGCAAGGCCAATAGGGAGTCCTTGTCGGCATCTAGACCACAGTATGATTTCCCACTGCGTGTGTTCGTGGGACAAGCTCAGCGCCGAGGTTAGGCTACCTTTAGACGGGAGAAAATCGCGAAATTTTGTTGCGTGTTACACAAGATTTCCTGAAAAATGACCATGCCATCAATAGAACAAAAAAACTCCATTTGTCGGAAGATGAGCGCCCAACACATATTGGCCTCACTGGGACCGAGTCACCCAACTCAAGCGGCAGGCGCCATGGACGCAGGCCAAGCGGAACAAGCGACGGCCGCAGGCGACGCAGAGGATGAGCTCAGCAGCGTCATGTACATCGGGTATGTTTGCCGACCTTCCCACGGCTGCCATCCGTTTTGTCGGCGCTGCAACTTGAATCCGTTGGTCCACGCCGATGCCCTGTCTCAGTCTGTGAAAACGGATCTATGGCGCCTTTTGGCGGCGGCATAAATCTTTTGTGCCAGACGGTGCCTAGAAAGTGCGGGGGCCGCTCCTGGTGACAATCAACGCTAAGCGGCCGCCTTCTGGTCGGCAAGGAACAAGACATGGTGCAACGAAACAGCGAGGTTGAGATTTGGCCTCGGTAGTGCGAACGACTGCCCTTTTCACAGCACTGGATTGAAAATTTGTGGGTGGCCGCGCTGTCCATTTCCAAGAGTCGAAATGGCGGGATCGAATGAAGCACTCACATTTTCAATCGGGCTACCGTGTAGTCCTGCCGAAACCCAAATCAAGCGACCCCGCCCCCTCGTCGTGGGAAATTTTTTAGGGGTGAAGTCTTGAAAACGCGAGACGAATGATCCGGACGTAGAACTTGTTTGACAAAGAAGGTAACCAGGCCCAGACACAGCGCCGCACTAGAGATTCCTGATGGATTTGTTATGGCCCCTGTGGCTGACTTGTGGGCTCACTGCATGATTTGGTGTACCGCGCCCTATTTGACAACGTTCTCGTCTTTCTTCAACTGAACGCAGGCATGTCCC
>JAKSAW010000788.1 GCA_022361455.1 Pseudomonadales bacterium
AGTTTAGTGATACTGTTTTCCTTGGGTGTGTTTGCTTGCGGTGGTGGTACCTACACCATTGAAAGCCCAACCGAAGGTTCTATTTTTAATGATGCACCTGACTTTACCGTAGGGTATGAGGAAGAGCCGGAAGCATTACCCAGCATGATTCTAAATGGCAACACAGTAACTAGTGAGTTTGCAAAGAATGCTACCCAAGCCATTGGGCTTGGCGCTGACTTGCAAGCGTTCTTGGTGGAAGGTAATAACCGCTTTCAAGTTAACCCACCGAGCGGCCCGCAAGTTAACTTTATATACGATACACAAGGCCCAAAGATTGTGGTTACCGAGGCGATAAGAAACGGCAACGTCACTATTACTGGCAATGCAGTTGATGCTGCGGGCGCAAGTAGCGTGTCGGTTAATGGTGTCGCTGCGGAGCTTGCTGAAGATGGTTCTTTTTCTGTGGTAGTTTCTGCTGCAGATACATATACATTCCAGGCAACAGATGTGTTTGACCAAAGCTCAACGACAGTATTTGGCGATGCCTTACTCATTAACGAGGAACTGATTAAAGCAAGGGTTAAAGAAGAGGGTATCGATTTTATCGCCGATGAGTTAGTCGGTGTTGTGAATGGTTTAGATTTTAACGCGCTTGTTGCGGGCACCGAGCTTTATAAGAGTGGTATATTCCGTGGTGAATTAACTTCGCTTGAATTACAAGCGGAATCATTTTCTTTAGATCCTACCAATAATGGTCTCTCGCTGTCTGGGGTGTTTACTGATGTTCGCGCCCGTTTGCGTTTAGTACAAATCTTTGTTGTTAAGCCTACCGCGCGAGTTGAACGGGTAATCTTAAGCGGTAATGTCCAAGTCGGTGTTAATTCCAATAATGAGTTGGAAGCGGTGATAAATACCTTGGATGTTGATGCCCAGAATATTAGTTTTGAAGGTGCCTTAGGTGGCTTGGATCGCTTCTTGGGAGGCATTATTGGTGGGTTGGTTGGATTATTTGAAAACCAAATTGGCAATGCAGTAAAAGGAGCGGTTAATAATACCTTGGAAGATAAACTGGCGGATCTAATTCCCACTAGCTATGACTTAGGTGTTTCCTGCCGTGAGCTGGGTATCGAGTTTGAACTACGAGATATTATTACTAACAACGACAGTATTATTATTGAGTTGGCCGGTGGCATTTTGCCGAACACCGTAACTAGTGCTATTCCTCAAGCATTGGGCCCTCTCTATACCACTGATCCATTGCCTTCGCCTAACTTTGGTGATGGTGATATGAGTTTTGCGATTAATGCCAATGCTATTAATCAGGCGCTAGTTTCCATTTATTCAGTAGGTTTAACTCATTTGATGTTATTAAATGGTGATACGTACATTAACGTACCCAGAGATGATGGCTTAGGATCTGAATCTGATAGTCGAATTCTTATTGATACGCTAACTCCACCGCAGGTGTTGATTAGCGAAGAAGGTGGTGAAGCTGTGACTACCATTGATATCTCGCAGTTAAGGATTTCTTCCCAAGTGAAAGAGGATGGACAATGGAATGAAACCTTTAATCTATTGTTGAGCGCGCAGGTTGAAGCTAGTCTCGCCATAGATAGTGATAACACGCTGTCGGTTACAATTAGCGATGATCCTGTGGTAACGGTGTTGGATACTGTTGTGGCAGGTGGCGTTACCATTGGAGAGAACCTGATTAACCGTGTGATTCAAGATTCGATTCCTAGCATTATGAATAATATTTCCACGTCGATTAATGGTATCGAAATACCATCCATTGCTGGTTTTTCTATTACCTCTGATAGCATTAGTGCGATAGGTGCTAACAATAGCCATGTGGGGATTTCTGGAACGTTGAATAAACTACCCGGTGACGCCTCTGATTCTGCTGGTGATACCGATGGTGAATCTGGTGGAGGTTCTGGAGATATTTCGGTTGAGCCAGACGCTAATGGCGAGGTAATCTGCTTTCCATAGTTTGTAATTGATTCAAGAGAATAAAAAGCCGCTTGATGTTTCAAGTGGCTTTTTAATTGGCGCTTTGCTTTATGCTAGTTTGTGGCTTATCTAGCTTGTTGGCCAGCTGATTTAAGGTATCTAACAACGCACTAAATTCCACAGGCTTTCTTAAATAATAATCCATGCCAGCTTCGTAAGCCTTTTCTTCATGTTCTTTCATCGCATTGCCACTTAAGCCAACAATGTACAATGCATTAGAAAGTTTCATTTCTCTTATGCGGGTAGTAGCCTCATAGCCATCCATTTCCGGCATTTCACAATCCATTAGAATACAATTAAATTCAGAACTGCCGTCCATAACGGTGCTGACGCACTCCGCACCATTTTCAACAATCAATGGTGTTATGCCAACTTTGTTGAGAAGGCCTTTAATAACCATTTGGTTAACGCTGTTGTCTTCCGCCACCAGTACACTCAAATTCGAAAAATCTGATTGTTGAATGATTTCATCAACGCTTAAACTAGCGATTTCTCCTTCGGAATAATCTTCCAGTATGGCTTGATTGATTTCGACGGTGAACCAAAAATTAGCCCCTTCGTTCAATACACTTTTAACGCCAATCTCACCGCCCATCAGTTCGGTAAGACTCTTTGATATGTAAAGCCCTAGGCCTGTACCACCATATTTTCGTGTAGTACTTTGATCTGCTTGGCTAAAGGATTTAAAAAGTTTTGCTTGCTGATCTTCGCTAAGTCCAATACCGGTATCGATGACTTCGAAGAGTATATGTTCAGAATCTGCCATAGAAACTTGAATAGTGATGCCGCCCTTATGAGTAAACTTGAAGGCATTGGAAGTGAGGTTGAGCAGAATTTGACTTAATCGAGTCGGATCAGATGCGATGATGTCCGGAACATCGTCGTCGATTTTGCAGGCGATATCGACGCCTTTATCGTTAGCTTTAAGCTTAAATAACTCGATTGTGTTTATGACAATATCGGTGGGTTTGACGGGGATTTTTTCTATGTCAAATTTTCCCGATTCAATTTTCGAGTAATCGAGAATATCATTTAACACACCAAGTAGGGTTTTGCCTGAAGTCTCAATGGTGGACACAAAATTCTTTTGAATGCTATTTAAAGATGTGTCCTTGAGTAATTGTGTGATTCCCAGAACACCATTCATGGGAGTACGAATTTCGTGACTCATGTTTGCGAGGAACTCGCCTTTCGCTTTGGACTCTGCTTCTGCTTGCTCGGATTTAAATTGTTCTTGCTGCGCGATGATTTGTGCTCGTAAGCGGTTATGTTTTTCTTCGCTCGCCACTTTTTCCATTTTAAGGCGATGGGCTCTTTCCAGATTAAATTTAGAGGCAATCCCTAATGCTAAGCAAACAATGCTAACCATGGATCCCCACTGAAAGCCATATTCAGTCCAGGTGTTGATTGGTAATAAGGAAAAGGCCCTACCGATATTGGCAACACCGCCAGCGAAGAACCATACCCAGGCAATAGAATAATAGATGGCTGGCACATAGCGTTTGCGCAGCATAATGGTACTAGCGCTAGCGGCCAATATCGTGATCACTAGACCAAATAACAAGGTGATCTGTATGAGATAGAAAAACGGTACTACGAAAATCAGCAAAGGGATCACTGCACAGCAGGCACTCGCGCCAAGAAATGCTTGGTGTAATCGAGGCATATGCTTCTTGGTTTCTAAATAATCCACACCAAACAGCAGTGTGCATACCATGGCCACTGATAGCCAAAATATTCGGATTGTTTTACCTAACTCTGGTGAATCCGAAAAGACCAGTAAGCCTGCTACACCTGTGACTGATCCCACTACGCCGGCCAGGCAAATCAAGTAGCAAGACATATAAATAAGCGACTTGTCTTTAAAGTTTACATACAAACACAACACGAATAGTGCCATAACAATGACACCACCAAAATAGGTGCCCAA
>JAKSAW010000537.1 GCA_022361455.1 Pseudomonadales bacterium
CGTCCCAAGCGGGCGCACAAGAGAGAAGTCAGCCTCGGGCTCAACGCCCGCCTATTTCCAGCCACATTCGGTCACTTCCAAGAACACTAACCCAATTCTCTTGATGTCCCGGTTATTCTAATCTCCCCTTCGTCCCGCGTCCCCCTTTTTCGTCACTATGGCGCGTAGCCGACGTAGTCTTGGGGCCGCTCTGTGCGCTCCGCGTCGCTCCGCTCCGCATGCTGGCTTCCCGCGCTCTCCCTCCGTTCGTGCGGCCTCCTCCGAGCTCGCGGCAGCGGCGGAATTCCTGCAGTACATTGCGCGTGAACAGGTTCTGGGACATGGACAGATTTTGTGTTGTTACAGCTGTAACGTCTGCCCCCTTGCAACTTCGCCCGTCCCGGGGGAATCCTCAATCTCCCGTTTACAGCTGTATGTCCCGTATATTCGCTTCTGTGCCTTCTCGCATCTTCGTGGAATTGGGTTGTGGTTGGCTATTGTCCTTGTACCACCGGTTGTCCATGTGCGTCCATTACTATCATTGTAGCCTTGTTTTGGGTACGATCAACCACTCTATGAGGGGATCAATTACCCGTGATTCGGAGCATCGTTTCCTTTTTCATTGAGTTCATTGAGGCAGGATCAACCGCTCGGAGAGGGGGTCATTCACCCATGGTTCCGGAGCAAGGTTAGGTCGGCTCACGAAACCGGATCGTGTCACTCACGTCACTCACACTTGTAGGACGAATTTTCTGTCTTCATGGAGGCAGGATCAACCACTCAAAGAGGGGATCATGCACCTCACACTATTAGCTGCCAATGCATTGCTATTCGTTTCGTGGACTTCACTTATTCGTCGTCGTCGTCGTCTGAATCCAGACACCAGAACTCGCGCTCACATTTAATTTCGTCGCCCAGCCGGTCGAGGGCTTTCCGAACTCCCTTTGGGGCCATTCGTACGAGCCTACCGGGTCGTCCGTTCATTTCCTCGGCGACCGATCGGTAAGTGGGCTTATTGCCCCGGCGCTTCAGCTCTCTAAAATAGACGCGGACTGCTTC
>JAKSAW010000590.1 GCA_022361455.1 Pseudomonadales bacterium
AGGCTTCGTCCTTGGCCAAGCCGCGCGCCTTCTCAAATCTGGAGGGCGCGTCGTGATCTGTGACGAGGTCGAGCCCCGCGCGCTGTGGCAGCGCGTGCTGCACACGATCATCAGGCTTCCGCTGGCCCTGCTGACCTGGGTGGTCACCGGGACGACGACCAAGGCGCTGCCCGACCCGGCGGCCGAGCTCGAGTCGGTCGGGCTTCGCGTCACCGACGAGCAGCGCTCGAGGCTTGGAACGCTGGCGGTCGTCGCGGCGGAAAAGCCGGCATGATCTCTGCGGCCAGGATCGGAATTCGCGAGGTTCTTCTGGACATCGCGCAAACCGCGCTGCGGCTCCTGCCCTGGTCTACCGAACCGGGACTGCGTCGCCTCGGTAATCCCGGCCCAGAGAGCCCGGTGCTCATCACCTGCAACTACGACCTCACCGTAAGACGCCTGCTGCGTACGCTGGCCGGCATCGACGCCTGGCTGGTAGTCGCCCCTTCGGGCGGCGTCAACGTCTGGTGCGCGGCGGCCGGCGGGGAATTCGCGTCCAACCACGTGATCACGGCGCTGAAGACTTGCGGTATCGACGAGAAGGTCCGCCATCGCCGAGCTGTTCTGCCGCAGCTGGCTGCGACCGGCATCGTCCCGTCGGAAGTCTCACGCCGCTGCGGATGGAAGCTTCGTTTCGGTCCGGTCTACGCCGAAGACATCCCCCGCTACATCGCCGCCGGAATGCGGAAGGACGATTCCATGCGAGCGGTGCGCTTCGGCGCGCGCGAGCGGCTCGAGATGGGATGCTCGTGGGCGGCGCCGACGTCGGTGGTGGCGGCGATCGTGCTGTGGTTCGTGCAGCCGGCGTGGATTCTTCCCGTGGTGCTGCAGACCTGGGCGATGTCGATCGCGATGTTCTTCGTCTACGACCGTCTCGGCCGTGGACGCTGGCTGCTGGCTTGGGCGACGGCTACCGGCGTCTCTGTGTCGGCCGCCATGTTGGCCGGAGCGGGAGCGTCCGCGTTGCTGGCGACCGTCATCACCGCCACCGTGATCTTGACGGTCCTCACCTTCGACTTCGCCGGCTCTACACCGATCGAGGGCGGCAGCCATTTCGAAAGCAAGGCCTGGAAAATCGGCCTGGATCTCGACAAGTGCGCGGGTGTGTATTCGTGCTGGGCGGTGTGTCCGGAGGCCTGCTTCGAGAAG
>JAKSAW010000774.1 GCA_022361455.1 Pseudomonadales bacterium
CGGACCGCCGGAACCGGAGGCGGGGTTGTAGCGAAACATTCCACCCCGGCTGATCCCACCCCAGAGATTGCCCACCGGGTCGGCATACAAAACGGGTATATAGGAAAGCATACCGCGTTTCTCCGGAAGCAGGGGAACGAATCGCTCTTCCCTGAATTCAAACAAACCCGTTTCGGTCGCCACCCACAGTTTCCCCGCTCCATCGCCGGTCACAGCGGTTATCCACCGTCCGTTCAAGCCCTCCACATCACCGTACACAGTAACGGAACCGTTTTTAAAGCGGTTCAACCCGCCTCCCCCGGTGCCAGTCCAGACGGTGCCGGAATCATCAGCATACATGGCAGTAACATGGGGGTTTGACAGACCGTCGGCTGTTGAAACGGTCCTGAACCGGCCTGGATACCAATTACCGAAACCGGTCGACAACGTCCCCAGCCACAAAACGCCTTCCGTGTCACGGTAAAGGGATATCACCGATTTATCAAAGGATTGCGGTTTCAAGGTCATGCGGCGGATTCCTGCTTTCCCCCCGGAAACCCGGAACAATCCGTGATTGGTGGCAGCGTAAACGCCCCCTG
Source organism: Pseudomonadales bacterium (assembly GCA_022361455.1). GTDB lineage: Bacteria > Pseudomonadota > Gammaproteobacteria > Pseudomonadales > Ketobacteraceae. Next base: position 579 of record JAKSAW010000774.1, read on the forward strand.
CTTTATCGGTCAGGACATCATGGACCATACAGCCCGACAGCAGGCCGTCCGTATCGGTCACGGGTTTAAAGGTCATGCCTCCGTTTTTCCGGCCCATTGTTTCCGAACGGAACATCCCTTTGAGCGTTCCCACCCACAGGACACCCGTTTCATCCCATTCCAGTGCCGTGACCCTCTGCCGGGATAGTCCGTCCGCTTCATTTACCTGCTGCCACGCGCCATTTTTCAAGCGGTGCAGTCCCGTTTCCGTGCCCGCCCATATTTCCCCCGGTTCCCCCTCCGACAATGCGTAAACCCTGTTATTCCCGCCTCCTTGACCAACGTTCAGCCACTTAAAAACAGTGCCGTCAAAGCGCGCCAGTCCGTTGTTCAACGTTGCAATCCAGGTGTCAACGCCCGTTCCTTTTACCGCTGCGGCGGTTTCCTTTTCCACCGTTTCGATAATGGCCGTGACATGATTGCCGGGCAGGACATTGTCGGCATTCCAGTATTCCGCTTTCCCGTTTTCAAAGGTGTAACGGGAAACACCACCGCCACC
>JAKSAW010000790.1 GCA_022361455.1 Pseudomonadales bacterium
GCCATTGCCACAGCCCCGACGCCCGGAGCCGCACGCAGCATTCCAAGTCCCCAGGGCCCCAATTCCAGGATGTCGCGGGCGTAGACCGGCATCAGCGCGACAGCGCCTCCAAGCAGTACTGCAAACAGATCTAGCGAAATCGCACCCAGCACGACTTTCTCGTGCCAGATGTAGCGGAACCCGGCAAAAAGCGTCTGGATGCTGGTCGCTTGCTGTTCGACATGCTGAGCCGGTTTGGGGATGGAAAACACCAGAACGGATGCGACGACCATGCATATGGCGGCAATGCTGTAGGCTTAACCGGTAAAGATGGTCAGCTAATAAAGGCGAAAAAATTAAAAGTATCGCGCAGCACACCTGAGATGCAGGCTCCGGAAATTATCGACATTGGCCACGTTGGCGAAGTTGAATCTGTAAACACTCAAGTGGTCGATATGCTAGTCCACGGCGACTTTATCCCAGTCATTGCACCAATTGGTGTTGGAGAAGACGGCGCATCCTACAATATCAACGCCGATCTCGTGGCAGGTAAAGTGGCAGAAGTACTAGGAGCTGAAAAGCTTATATTGCTTACTAACATTTCGGGCCTGCAAGACAAAGAAGGCAACACGCTGACAGGTCTGAGTGTTCCACAAGTAGATGCATTGATTGATGACGGCACCATTTACGGCGGTATGTTGCCAAAAATTGGCTGCGCCTTAGAAGCAGTTCGTGGTGGAGTGACAAGCGCTCATATTATTGATGGCCGTGTGCCCCATGCTGTAATGCTTGAAATATTTACCGACGAAGGGGTTGGCACCCTGATTACGGGCGAACAACTGGATTAAGCCATGACTAACGACGCTAAACCTTCGCGCAAAGACCAAATACTTCAATCGCTGGCTGCCATGCTGGAAGCAACTCCCGGCGGCCGCATCACCACCGCCGCTTTAGCCAAAGAAGTGGGAGTGTCTGAAGCCGCTCTTTATCGACACTTTCCCAGCAAAGCGAAGATGTTCGAAGGCTTAATTGAGTTTATCGAAGATTCTTTGTTTAGCCGTATCTCGCTTATCACCAAGGAAGAGCCGACCGCCTTAGCCCAGTGCCAACAAATCCTAACGCTTCTACTTGGTTTCGCAGAAAAGAACCCCGGTATTACACGCATACTAACCGGCGATGCCATTACAGGTGAAACCGATCGATTAAGGTTAAGAGTAATCCAACTATTTGATCGCTTAGAAACCCAACTAAAGCAAATACTCAGAGAAGCTTAATTAAAAGAAGGTAAACGCACGCAATTAACGCCGACTGAAACAGCCAATCTGTTATTAGCGACTGCTGAAGGCAGAATGTGCCAATACGTTAGAAGCGGCTTTCAACGCTCTCCAATCGACAACTGGCAACAACAATGGCAGTTAATCGAAGGCACACTGTATAGAGGTTAGTCGACTTTACGACCCTGTTGACGCATTAGAAACTTCAAACGATCAATATCTTTCGCATACTGCTCACGAACCATCGTTTTCTCTAACTCTTTTTCGGTAATATTAGTTTCTAGCTTTTGAATTTGGCGATCCACACGATCCATTTTCTCAATCATATGATCGGGTACTTTTTGGCCTGCCCTTTCTCGAGTAGCCGCCTGTTGTTGCGCGATTTCAAATTCAGATTTAAGACGAGCAATGTTGCCCCGATTTACACTAATCAACACATCAAGGGCTTCGAGCTTACGATCTCTTGCCCGCTCTGCATCCTGGGGATTACTAAAGATGGTCAATAGCCTTTTATCAGCTTCGGCTTGTTTCGCAGCCTGTTCCGCCAACACCGCACCAGATTCTTTTTTAGCCTTAATAGCTTCTATTTCTTCCTTGGTTAAAGCCCGTGGGACTTTTCGAATCAAGCGCCCGTCAGCACCGAGGATGTCATAACCCTTGTGAACCATTTCAGGAGGAATAGAGTCGTGAATAACCTTTAAGCCATTTTCGTCTTCATAACGATAGAACCGAGTCGCAGCCATACTCTCGGCCACGAATACAAAGCTCATCATTATTAAAAACGCTCGAACTAGCATATTTACGAAATACTTAACTCTCTAAAATCTAAAAATACCAACCATTTGCAAACTTAGAGTACCAAATGGCTGGTAGGTTCCCTTCAATTAGTTTAGCTGCCCAAACCTATCCTACCAGCCAAGAGTCTAGTTGACTTAGCAAAGTTTGCGGTAGATCACTCTACTCCAAATTCCGATCGATAAGCTCGTACACGCTCTAAGTGAGGCAACCAGCTTTCATCAGAACTTGATATTTCCTCTATATAATCAATCAGTTGCGCCAAATTAACCACACTTAATACTGGGATAGAAAATTCTTCTTCCACCTCTTGAATGGCCGATTTTTCGCCTTTTCCACGCTCTTGCCGATCCAAAGCTACAACGACACCAGCCGGCTTAGCGCCAACATTCTCTAAAATCTGCATCACTTCGCGAATAGCGGTACCAGCCGTAATCACATCATCATTTTATCGTCCGATATCATCGTCGCTTTTCCCGGAAGCGCCGGAACCCGTTCCGAAATCCAACTGGCTTTGGAATATGGGAAACCTCTACTACTTCTTAGCCCCAACCATGAATGGGATGAATTCAAAAACACGCAGGTTCCCATGATCAAGAGTGTGGAAGAAGCCATCCAATGGTTGGCCGACCATATCAATAGAATCAAATAACGTCACACTCAAGATTGAACTTTGCCTTCCGCATTGACCTTGAACAGGGTATCTCCTTCA
>JAKSAW010000223.1 GCA_022361455.1 Pseudomonadales bacterium
GGAGAAAATGATCAAGCCAGCAATCATTGCGACACCGGTATCTAAAATACCGATGGTGACCACTGTTCTGCCCAAAGATTCATTACGATTCATGTAGGCCCCATAGGCCATGATTGCACCCATACCTAAGCTTAGCGTAAAGAAGGAATGGCCAAGCGCAGATAAAATCGCATCCGCGGTTAACTTACCGGGATCAAACTTAAACATGAAATGCCAGGCTTCACCAAAGGCGCCTGTGGTAGTGGCATAGATAAGCAATCCGATTAGCATTAAAAACAGTACTGGCATCAAGATTCGAACCGCAGCCTCCAAGCCTTTATGGATACCTCTTGCCACCACAAAGACCACCAAGCCCATAAAGGCGGAGTGCCATAGAATATTCATGGTCGGATCAGATACAAAAGCGCCGAATTGACCTGGGATATCCTGCTCACCTAACAATCCACCGCTGATAATCTTGAACACATAAGCAAACGCCCAACCGGCGATCACACTATAAAACGAAAGAATCATGATGCCTGCTAAAGCGCCAATCCAACCGATGCTCGCCCAGAACTTGCTTGCATCCTCTTCTCGAGCAATGGTACGCATGGTGTTAATAGGGCTATGACGACCACGACGGCCAAGCATGATTTCAGCCAGCATCACGGGAAGGCCAATGACAGCAACAAAGGCTAAATAGATGAGAACAAAGGCTCCACCGCCATTCTCACCCGCCATATAAGGGAACTTCCAGATATTACCTAAACCAACAGCGGATCCGGTTGCCGCCAAAATAAATGTCCAACGACGATCCCACGTGCCGTGAATTGATTGTTTTTCAGCCATTTCTAATCCTATTGATACCGGCGAATACCGATGTGTTCCCCAAGTTCTTATTTTGGGGACCAATTTTGGCTTGTTTTAGCCATCACCTCAAGGCAGCCATGGGCTTTATGACGCTTTAGGCCTATAATTGACCGTCTTTCAGCAAGTTAACCCTACGCAGTGATCCATGGCAGGTAAGAAAAAACCCAACAACAGCTCCACCATTGCCCTTAACAAGCGCGCAAAACACGAGTATTTCATCGAAGAAAAATTCGAAGCCGGCCTAGCCTTGCAAGGTTGGGAGGTGAAAAGTCTGCGAGATGGCAAAGTGAACCTTACGGAAAGTTACGTGATGATTCGCGATGGCGAAGCTTTCCTGTTCGGCTGCCATATTTCACCTCTGCAAACGGCCTCTACCCATATCAACCCCGACCCCATACGAACTCGCAAGCTGCTACTACACAAGCGCGAGCTAGGTAGAATTTTCGGTGCTGTGGCTAAGCAAGGATTAACTTGCGTTCCCCTCGCTCTGTATTGGAAAAAGGGCTACGTCAAATGTGAGATTGCCTTGGCAAAAGGTAAAAAACTCCACGACAAACGGGCCACCGAAAAAGAAAGGGACTGGAACCGCGAGAAGCAACGGGTAATGCGTCATCAGTAGCCCGCCAGCAATCCGACTCGGCACCCACATATACTTTTAAGCAAGCAAGTCTTGGTTATACTACAGCTAAGTATTTGATTTTTTGCGGATCTAAGGTGCAGTCTTGTGGCATGGATATACTTGATCATTGCAGGCCTCATGGAGATCGTTTGGGCATTGGCCCTTAAGCAATCTCAGCAATTCACCCAACTAACGCCAACGATTGTCTTTCTGATTAGTGCATCGATTAGCATTATTTTCCTTGGCCTTGCCTTAAAAACTATTCCCATTGGAACAGCCTACGCGGTATGGACCGGCATTGGCGCTGTCGGTGTGGCCATCGCCGGCATGGTGCTTTTAAATGATCCTGTAACTATTATTAGGTTAATGTTTATTGGCTTGATTGTGTGCGGTGTTATTGGTTTAAAAGTATCGGCAGGGCAATAGCTATGAGTGAGTCTAAACTCCCCATCGTCAACAGCTACAAAGAATGGCATGTCCCTTGGTATGAGAATGACTTAACCTTAAGGGAATGCTTGGACAACTTAGCGTTACTTGGCGCACCACCAACGGATATTCCGCTCATGGTAAAACTAGTGGAAAATCCTAAATACCGCATTCCAGGGGTAACGCTTTTTCACGGCGCGGTCGAGCTAAAGCAACATGATTGTATCCACGTATTATTAGGTCGTGGCTTGCTTTCTAAAGATGAAGCCTTTGTGATTGGTTTTACCATGGGCAGCACCAATCAAATATCCACGGCAGAAGAAACTATGTTCTGCAAAATCGCGAAATACCTATACCCCACTATTTACCAATTCGATGATGAAGACATATCGGTATTTAAAGATGCGGTTCGACTGGGCAGTATCTGCCGGCCAAAACGCTTAGATGACTTTGATTTTGAACCCTGGTTAGATAAAAGCTTGCTGGACTTAAGGGTTGCCGCGGGTCTCGAATTTGGATTGATCGAAGCCTACTATCAGATGGAAAAGAAGCGTTTTGCCAAGGATGCTGCAAGTAAGCGACTGATTTAGAAGCATTTCAGGGGCTTTGAATAGCAATCATTAAATCCTATCAAATAACCTCAAAAACCCCACATGATACGGTATAATGCCGCCTTTTCAGCACGACAAGTTAACCTATGCCAACCAACCCAGAAGAAAACAAGCTGCAAACCTACTTTAGGCTTTTGGCCTACCTGAAACCTCTGAAGTTCCACTTTGCCATCAGTATCTTTGGCTTCATGGTCTTCGCGGCTTCCCAACCTGCCCTAGCAAAATTTATGGAAATGGTGATCTATTCCATTGAACACAAAGAGGCAGACGCTCGCTTTTGGCTACCAGCCATTGCAATTGGTATCTTCATTGTTAGGGGTATCGGTTCCTTCTTGGGTAACTACTACAACGAATATGTAGGCGCTAGTGTTGTCACTACCGTTAAATTGGAAATATTTAACCACCTCACCGAATTGCCAGCAGAATTTTACGACAAAACCACACAGGGCCAAGTACTCCACCGCCTAAGCAGTGGTGCCGGACAAATTAAAAAGACTGTTACCGGCGCCTTAAAAACATTAATACGCGAAGGCCTAACTATTATTTTTCTTTTGGCCTATGTGTTTTATTTAAACTGGCAACTCTCTCTGATTTTTTTGTTGATCGCTCCGGTTCTCGCTGCATTAGTCTCTTATACCTCGCGCAAGTTTAGGAAAATATCCCGTAAGAACGAAGGCATTCTTGGCGAAGTCATGCAAGTCTCTAAAGAAATGGTATCCAACTATGGCGTGGTCAGAAGCTTTGGCGCTCAGGATTACGAGAAGCAGAGATATAGCTCCGCACTGATGAGAGCCTTTCGCGCCCAACTAAAAATTCGTCGCGTCGCCGCCACCTTTACCCCTGTCACTCAGTTAATAGTGGCTTCTGCGGTAGCGTTTATTGTGTTTATGCTGCTCACGCCAACTACCTTAGCCACCTATTCGGCATCCGAGCTAATCGGCTATCTGACCGCTATTGCGCTTATTCCAAAGCCGCTACGACAATTAAGCGGTGTTAATGTCGCGATTCAAAAAGGCCTCATTGGCGCAGAACTTATTTTTACGATTTTGGACACAGAGCCTGAAAAAGACGAAGGTACCCACGAGGTCGATACCGTTGAAGGCCATATTGAAGTAAAAGATTTCAGCTTCCGCTATCCAAGCGGCAAAGATGACGTAATAAAGAACATCAGCCTATCAGTTAAGGCAGGAGAGATGGTCGCACTGGTAGGTAAATCCGGTAGCGGCAAATCTACCTTAGCCAGCTTGCTGACTCGGGCGTATCAAATAGAGGACGGTAAAGTCTTTCTCGATGGTACTGATATTAACCAGTACAAACTAACCAACCTTCGCAAGCACGTGTCGGTGGTAAACCAAAATGTGTCGCTGTTTAACGACACCATAAGAAACAATATTGCCTACGGCGATTCCAACTACAGCGATGAAGAAGTCATTGCCGCAATGCATCACTCGCACTCCTATGAATTCATTCAGGACCAACCCAAAGGCCTGAAATCCACTATAGGCGAAGACGGCCTACAGCTTTCCGGCGGCCAACGCCAACGGCTTTCCATTGCTAGGGCATTCTTGAAAAATTCCCCGGTGCTGATTTTAGATGAGGCAACTTCCGCTTTAGACAATGAGTCTGAACGCATCATTAAAAAGGCAACCGAAGAGCTAGCTGAAACAAGAACTACAATCGTTATCGCTCACCGCCTATCGACTATTGAGCAAGCGGATCGGCTTATTGTGATGGACGACGGCAAGATCGTTGAAATGGGCACCCACAAAGAACTTTTGGAACAAAAAGGCTATTACTCACGCCTATTTCATTCCGAATACGAATAAACCATTGAAATATCTTTAAACGCCTCAATATAGTAAACTAAGCAGTTCTGGGGGCGACATTGGTTTCGACGTCGGTAACAAAACCTCAGGTGCATGCCGTGTGGGTAACAACACACGTACTCCAAGTGTTACGAATTATAGTCGCAAACGACGAAAACTACGCTCTAGCAGCTTAGTCTGCTAGCCCGCCGAATAAGCTCTCTCATGGGCTGACTTCAGCGGTAACTTTACATGAGATCGCAGTGAAGCGCGCCTGGCGCGGATCTGTTAAAACCTTAACAGGCTAGTGTTTAACGTCCTGCCCTTTTGGGTTGTTAAGTGCGAAATTAATAGAAAGGGATAAGCATGTAGATCCTCAGGCAGAGTGCTGGCGGACGCGGGTTCGATCCCCGCCGCCTCCACCAATCCCAATGCCCATGTTAAAGATAACCTTTAACATGGGCATTTTTAGTTTTAGAGCATACCAAAAGCACTCAGCCTAACTTGAAAGAAATCCAATAAGCCCACACCAATGGGACATTGAAGAAAACACTATTGCCCACAAAACGATGGCCGTCTAATACGAGTAACAATTTGCCTCGACTCTTCGGATATCGTTCATAAATTTCTTGAGCTTTTTCACTGCTAATTGCCACTCGCCGAAGAATCCCAAAACTCATGATCACCGCCACC
>JAKSAW010000792.1 GCA_022361455.1 Pseudomonadales bacterium
CATCGATACTTTTTCCAAGCACACGAATATTGAAGCGGCCATCTTGCGGTAAGCGCTTTTCAGATATATCTAGGCCCGACATAATTTTTAAGCGTGAAACCAGAGCGGCAGCTATACGCTTTTCTTTCATCACCTGCTCTTGAAGTTCACCATCTATGCGCAAACGCACCCGCAGCACACTTTCATCTGGCTCAATATGTATATCAGATGCTCGCACTTGTACTGCATCTTCAAAAATACTTTGCAGCAATCTAACGACTGGCGCCTCAGTCGCTTCGATTGTGGTTGCCAGATTATCTAAGTCAAAATCACTTGATTCTAATTCACTATCCAACTCAGTAGCGATAGACGCTATTTGATCTTGGCGGCGATAAATACGATCTAAGGCATCTAGTAAATCTGACTCTTTGACAAAAGCCGGATGCACAGGGCGTTTTAATACACGCTGCAATTCATCAATTGCTAACAAATCCAACGGATCAGCCATACCAACCAAGTACCCATCTGGCTGCTCGGAAAGCATGATCGCTCTATACCGACGCGCTTGGTTTTCTGGCATCGATAAGATCAAATCATTGTTTAGCTTAAATCGAATTAAATCTACATAGGGATAACCAAAGTGATCAGCCAATGCCTGCAACAACTGACCTTCTGTTACCAAACCAAGATCAACGACCGCTTTACCGATTTTCTTCCCTGAACGTTTTTGCTCATCTAATGCCTGCATCAGCTGATCATTACTGATCAATCCCTTTTGAACTAACAGATCACCGATACGAACTTTTTGTTGCCTAGACATTATCGTTACCTATCACTGCAACAAATTGGGGAAACGTTCCATAAGGATTTCATAATCATCCTTCCACTGATCCGTGTCCACCACCTGTGGTTTTAACAAAATAACCAGCTCACTCTTCTTATTAATATCCCGCTCTTGCTTAAATAACTTACCGACGCCCGGAATGTTAGAAATGTAGGGAACTCCAGCGTCTTTTTTCTCATTGGTGGTTTGCATTAACCCTCCAATAATCACCACTTGGCCATCCGAAGCTCGAATTACCGAATCGGTTTCTCGAATAGAACTAAAGGCTAACGGTAACGAAAGATTATCATCACCGATACCAATGTCTTTGATTCGTTCTGTCACCTCCGTCACTGTTGGGTGAACGTGCAAAATCACATCAGAATTCTCGGCGATATGCGGTGTTACATCTAAGGCAATACCTGAGAAAAACGGTGTTAAAGTAACTTCCGGGGAATCCGTAGTGGTGGTTGATGTACTTGTGGTTGAAGATGATATTTCCGTCACAAAAAACTCATCAGTGCCGACTTTTATCACTGCTTTTTGGTTGTTAACAGTCGCAATACGAGGACTAGATAGTACTTGTACATCACCTTGTGACTGCAGCAAGCTAATCACGCCAGTAAAATCGGTAAAGTTTAGGCCAAAGGTAAACATACCTTCGGCGCTTTTATCAATTAGTTCATCGATGATTTTAGACTCTAAACCACCAACAATTTCATTTTCAGTATTGGTTAACACGCCACCATAGCCTTGACCAAAGGTATCCCATTGAATGCCCGCTTGATAACCGTCACCCAAGTTAACTTCGAGTATCTTCGCTTCGATGATTACTTGCTTTTGCAAGCTCAGCTCAGCTTGCTCCAAAAACGTTTCAACATAGCGCAGCTCACTAGGATAAGCTTTTACTACAGCGATACCAGAATCAGCATCCACCACAACATGTCGACCATCGCCATTACCGACAATCATGCCAAGCAAGTTTTCTAGTTTCGCCCAAAAATTGCTACTCGATTGGGTTTCTATTTGCGTACTTTGAACGGTGGACACAGAATCGGAAGAAGATGATGAAGTTGAAGACTCACTGCTAGAGCTACCATTGGAGCCACCAGAGGTGATTTGTCCACTACTTACCGATGTCGCGGATTTACCTACACGATTTATGTTCAGGTAATTTATGCGGAAAACTTTGCTCTGTAATTTCTTCGGTACGATTTTGTATCCATAGGCTTTGCGAACAAAGTCATAACCATAAACATCTCTTACTGCTTTTAACGCTTCTTCTAGGGTAACTTGCTTAAGTTTAATCGTAATGTTACCAGCAACATCAGGATGAACAATCATGTTAACATCTGTGCCGGCTACCAAGCTCATAAAGAACTCACGGGAAGGTGCATCGGACGCAACGACATCAAATCGAGGCATATTTTTAAGTGCTTCTTCCCTTGCTTTAATTTTCTCCTGACGCTGTTTAGCGATGGCCTTTTGACGCTCAGCAAAAATCTCAGCTTGCTTAGCCACCTGCTTTTGTTTCTCTTCAAGCTGCGCTTGTTTTTGCTCAGGGGGCGCTGGTGGCGACGCTGTTTGCATATGTGCACAACCAACTAACCACAAGCACACCAACATTAGTGAAAAATGCTTCATAATATTCACCTAATCCTTCTCCACCGCATTACGGTTACCCACTTGGGTTTTATTTTGCTGTTGCGGTTTACCAAGGAACACCTCTTTAACTCGCCCTTTTCGGGACACGACGACTCGATCACTGTCAATACGTAACAATCGATAACCGTCCACATTCTCGCCAACGCCCAACGCGACACCATTTAGAATCGCAACCTTGCGCTCATTACCAGCTAAGATCATCGACAACTCTAATGGCTGATTTGGCTTTTCCTTCGTATTTTCGCCGGAGCTTCCGCCATCAAAGAACGGCGGCCGCATCGGATCATTCAATGCATGGGCTTGAAGAGAAAATACAAATATCGCCAACAATAAACAGTGTTTCATATTGCTTACTCATACACTCCGATGAGTTCTTTACTCATACTTAAGGTATGCACATCCAGTACAAATTCGCCCTTGGGATACTGATCTATGGAAAACTCCATGCGATCCCAGTAGAGCCGCTCTTCTAATCCTTCAATCATTTTCAAATAACCGGCCACCTGAAAAAACGTACCCTCTAAGCCCAACTCTAAGCGATGGCGATACATCAATACTTCTGGCTTGGATTCTTCATCCTTCTGAAATGACACCGGTTCAGCAGGATGGTTCTTTACACTCTTAACACCCATGCCCGACTGTTTGCTAAGTAAATACCCAAGAACCTGAGACATTTTCTTTGGCTCTATCAAGTTTTGCGTTGATTCACCAATAATGGAATCAAGCTTTGCTAACTGCTGTTCCTGTTTTGCGATACGCTCCTTTAGGATCGCATTAGGATCATGGGCCATTTTTTTCGTTACTTCGCTTATCTTTGCCTCGATCTCAGACATTTCCTGCACATATTGTGAAAATAATTTATCGTTCTCTTTGCGCTGATCAAGATAAGGCGTGAGAGCGAAGTGATCATAAACACCTAACATAGCGACAATCACAACCACCAACAGAATTACCCTCTCTCTAGGAGATATTGCATTTAACTTATCTGCCAGTTCTAATAATTTATCCTTCACCTTGCTCATCCAACTTTTCGCTACTCAGAGTAAAGTGAAGCAAAGCACTGCTCTTTTTATCTCTTTCGATACTGAACACATTAAAAGAGGTACCCTGTAATGCATCGGCCTCTTTTAGTTTCTCGATATATGCGGGAATCGCTTCTGCATGCTGTGTCACACCACGCAACTCATAAGAATTACCAGTGCTTTTAATTTTGACTTGCGTGAGCCATACCTTACTCACATCGCTCATTGCCAATGCATCTAAAACACTGGCAAACGAAAATAGACTCTTTGACGCTTCTTTCGACAAGAACTCTTTCAACTTTTGGCGCTGGACCACATCACCCTTTAATTCATCTAAACGGCCCAACAGCTCTGGGCTTTCTTTAGGCGCTACAAATGAAGCTTGCAAAGAATCATATTGGGCTGCCATCTGATCCCGCTGGGTCTCAAACTTTTTAATCTTGGCTTTCAACTCAGCCAATGAATAAACCTGGTAAGCACCAATCACAATAAAGCCAAATAGCACAATCGCCGCTATCTGGGCCATCTGTATGGCAGGCAACTTTATTTCTGGCTTCTTAAATTCTTCACGAAAGAAGTTAACGCTTTGCCTAAGCTGCGACATCATCGCCTCCTAGGGTTGCACCAACGGCAACGCTGCAACTATCCATAAATCCTGAACAGCCTTGCTCACAATTAAAATGTACACAGATATCAAACGCCTCTACCTGCACAGGCAGCTTTTCGGACAAACTTTCGCAGGCCTCTTTAGAGAGCGGTTCAGCAGTAACAATCCATAATTTACTGATGCCACTCTTGCCCAACTGACTTTCGTAGTAATCCAAAGAACGCTGAATATCCAAGGCCAAGCTATCGAACTGGCTGCTGTTATCTAGACTCAATTCACCTTCAGATTCACCCTGATTAAGCATGCCATAGCCAGTGTCGATGCCACGGGTAAGATACAAACAACCATTTTCGATCAAATCGATTTGGCCTTTTTTCTCTTCCATATGGAGAAAAGCGACACCCAAATCGGTAAGCTCTTCTCTGCCCGCTGCAATACGAGCACGAGCAAGCTCACTAACACCTATTTCGACCAAATCCAGCTCTAGCTCTTCACACAATTCAACGATGGGAATAACCGCTTCTTTTTTCATATAAGCCGCATAGATCATGTTCATACGGCCACGGTAGGCATCCTCAGGCAAGCGAAATGCATCAACCACGTAATCTTCAATATCACCACTGGCAAAATCTTTTACGCGCCACTTCACCGCATCCCTTAGCTCTTCATCCGGCACTTCTGGTGCATCAATCAACATCAGATCGTAAAACTCAGGATGAAACGCCACATAGGTTTTTACATTCTTGAGCGACTGAGCCTTGCAAAATTCCTTGAGCGCTTCGCCCCAACCACCGGGAGCACATGGCTTGAATTCGCAAACATTCACAGTAGGCACACCCTTTCCCTTGGCAGACACCAACGCAACACCTAGCCCTTGGGGAGCTATCTCCACACCAAGTGAAACCTGCTTAGAAGTTCCTTTTCGTGAGAAAAACCGATTAAAGACCGACAACATCATTCATCTACAACAAAACCAAATTTAGATAGGCCTAATTTTCAGTGTAGACGAGTGTTTCAAAAGCGTGCATTTGGCAGATCGCTTTTTACATTCGCTGAAGTTTCTTATTAATAAGTGTTTTTAAAAGAACGGGTTAATAGCTATTGCTTATAGATCGCTCAAAATACAAACAAAACAATGCAAATAATAATAATTCTTATTTGCATTAAAGATAATCCACTGGCATTATTGCGAACAATTATCATTAACAATTGCAAATAAATATGATCCACTGTTTTTCCGTTGGAAAATTCAAACCGCTATTTTTCGCCTCCTTTTTATCTGCAGGAGCTTATGCCAGTGAACTAACACTGGAGTTAGACCAACAAGTAGTGACAGGAACTCGCACTAGTCGAGTTCTTCTGGACACTCCGGTTCGCACTGAAGTCATCACCCGGCAGGACATAGAGCGCCAGCATGCCAGGAATGCACGTGAAGCAATCAACCTTCTGCCAGGAGCGCTGATTCAGAAAGTTCATGGCAAGACAGGATATGAAGTTTGGCTACAAGGAGTCAGCGCTGATCGCGTTTTGGTTTTAATCGATGGCGAACCCATTTCAGCGAGCACTGGATCATCGGTCGACTTAACCCAGATAGGTACAGTTAACATCGATCGAATTGAAGTTGTAAAAGGAGCGACCTCAGCACTTTACGGTAGCAACGCCATAGGCGGAGTAATCAATATTATTACCCGCCAATTCACCAAACCCTTTAGCTACATGATTCAAGGGGATCTTGGCTCATACGGCACTCAAAACGTGGATGGTAAAGAGCTCGCTGATGGGCAACGGTCCGGTGCCGGCTTGATTGCACTAAAACAAGATGGCTGGTACGCCAATGGTAGCTTTGATTTTGTCGACAGCGATGGTTTTAAAGCTTACGAACATATTTGGGATCAGAGTGGCCCAGAAGGAAGTAAGGCAAATGGCCATCTTGTTTTCGGATTGACTCCTTCGGAGAATCAAAGTTACTTTTTCGGCGCAGATTACTACGGCGAAGAAACAGATTACCGTTTCACCCAAGCACGGCCAGGGAATCCCAACTATAAAATAAAGCATGAAAATGCCGATCGTAGAACCTTAAAACTGGGTGCAGATTGGTGGTTGGAAACAGCTGGCGAGTTTAAAGCACGCCTTTTTTCGGAACGTTTTCGAAATACAACTAATCAAGACTCAGTAGATACTCCTCAACTAGAACAAAAACGCCATGCAGTAATTCGAAGCGAAAAAATAAGTACGCAATGGGATATTGATGCCTCTCCGTCCCATAATTTAACGATGGGAGCAGACTATGAAGCACAGTCATTATCCCAATACGCATGGAATCAAGACCTTCCCGGGGAAAAGGTATTCAAGCAGGAGCTTATAGAACCTCGCGTCGATAGACACAACTCTGAATTCTTCTTACAAGATGCAATCATTATTTCAGACAGCTTAGAACTGCTTCCCGGTTTTCGTTTTCAAAACGATAGCGACTTTGGCGATTACTTCGCACCAAAGGTTAACGGTCGTTATGATTTCGCAGAGTCTGTCGATGGCACTCGGCAGTTTATTCGCTTTGGAGTCGGTAGAGGATACCGAGTACCCAACCTTAAAGAACGTTACTTTTTATTTGACCATTCTCAAAATGGTTACGTGGTTTATGGAAATCCAGATTTAGTTCCAGAAAGCTCGAAAAGCTACCAGCTAAGCTGGGCAATAACGGAACCCAATTTATATTACGTCGATATCAATCTGTTTCTAAACAAGCAAAAAAACCTGATTGCAACTGGAGTTGCTGAACAACCTAATGAAAGTAACGATTTCATCTCTCAGCATGAATATATCAATATTGGCCGCTCTAAAACCCAAGGAGCGGAGTTTAGCTCCACGCTGACGCCAACCGATAATTTCAAGTACATGTTTTCCTATACCTACTTGGAATCCAGAGACCTACGCAGCAAGTTGCACCTCAACAAACGACCAAGACATCAAGTAAAAAGCAACATCGATTACCAACCCAATGCTGGGCCATTCACTATCAGCCTGCTTGCTCAATGGCAGAGCAAAGCATGGTACAACCACGAACAAAATCAGCAAGCCGTTAGTTGGAGTCGCTTCGATATTAAGTTGAATTACGACATGACTAAACACATTAAACTTTACGCCGGTATCGACAACATCGAGGACACACAAAGGGATTTTTCGATCGAACATGATCTACGCCCCGATGAAGGTCGTTTTGTTTACGCCGGATTAAAACTCACAAATTTTTAAATTGGGGACAATCATGAACACATATTTAAAACACCTTCTATTCTCAAGCGCTATCGCAATCACCGCGACAGGTTGTGGCGGCGGCGGTTCTTCAAGTGGAAGCGGCGATAATGATGGCGATGATCGTGGTTCCGATAGCGAACAACAGTTTCAAGCAAGAACGGTAAATGCCTCATCCCATGACCAGTATACTTATTTCAATCTAGAGACTGGCGAAACTGTCCATATCTCCGATGAGCAAGCCACCTCTTCAACTGAGTGGCATATCGGATTCAAACGATACAATGTCATATTAAATGGTGGCGATTCTGGACCGAGTAATGTAGTTGGTGCTATTGCTGCCACGCAAGACGATTTTTATGAATCATCTGACGAACCGAATGCAAGTGTATTTTTAAACGCTACTCCAGACAACGAACAGGAACATTTACTAGCAAGCTATAACATAGACGCCTCGGCTTACATAGCTGACGAAAAGGCTGCAGCAATTCTCGGTTCCGGTGCAATGATTGGAACCACACTCGACATGGGTTGGTTTAATTATAATGTGGTGACTCTCCAAATTTCTCTCAACAATGATAACTGGTGGTTATTACGTTCAAGTGCAGGCGACTCATTTGCTAAGTTCCATGCCACTGCTCTTTCTTATGATTCTGGTACTGGATTAGATGTAACTTTTGAGTTTGACGTACAACAACCAGGCACCAGCCAGTTCACAGATACGGCTACTTTCAATGCACTGATTGGACCAGCTGGTGGCGAGATCTGTTTTGATTTCAATAGCGATAGCGAAGTCGACTGTAACGATACTAGCTGGGATTTAAAAGCAGAAGTCATCGGGCGTAACTGGAACCTTTGGACAAATAGCGGCGTTACCGCCGCAGGCAATGGCGGCGCATTTGGCCCACACGATACAGCAACCGCAGACACCTATACATCTGGCACAATTGCGCCAGGTGGTCAAAGTATTGTCACGCTATACGTTGAAGATATAAGCGCAGGCATCTTCGAAGAACAACCATGGTACGAATACAACATTCAAAATGGGCATCAGCTCTGGCCAAACTATCGTGTCTACATGATTGACTTGGATAGTGAAGACGACACATCTGCTCAATATGCAATTCAAATTACTAGTTACTACTCCAATGGCGGTACTAGTGGCTACCCATCCATTCGATACGTAGAACAATAAAGGAGCGAGCCATGGATCTTCAGGCAACCACAGAATCAACAATTTCCTCTTTAGAATTCTTAACAGACTTAAAAAAGCAGTGGCAGCAATTAAAGGAAGAGAATGCACAAATACGTATTCGCAACGCTGCGGAACAATTAAATGTCTCGGAAGCAGAATTACTCTGCACAGGTCTGGGAGACAACGTTTTCCGCCTACGACCTGACTTTGCAAACTTGCTAGTGGATCTAGAAAAGCTTGACTCCGTGATGGCCCTATCACGCAACGAGCAAGTAGTTCATGAAAAACACGGCATCTATACCGACTTCAAAATTCGTGGCAATGGCGCCATGGGTCTTTGCTTAGGTGCAATCGACCTGCGAGTGTTCTTAAATCAATGGCAATACGGCTTCGCCGTCTCGGAAACAACCGCCACCGGAATTAGAAACAGCCTGCAGTTCTTTGACCGTGAAGGGAAAGCGATTCACAAGGTGTATAAAACTGAAAACACTAATGCTGATGCATGGGATGCGCTGATCGCAAAATATTTAGATGAACAACAGGACTATCACTTAGTGTTGGTCAATCTACCAAAAGAAGAGTACCCGAATAATGGTAAAACTGATGCGAATCTAGTTATCGATAAATGGGAATCCTTGAAGGATGTGCATCAATTTCACGGCATGCTCAGAAAATTAGGTATTTCACGTATCGAGGCATTGCGATTAGCTGGCGCTCAATATGCGGTGCAACTCTCTACTGAAACCTTAGAAGTTTGCTTAACCGAAGCTACAAGTAGAAAAGCACCTATCATGTTATTTGTGGGCAACAGTGGAATTGTTCAGATTCATACGGGGGTAACAGAAAAGTTACTTCGCACAGGACCATGGTTTAACGTATTGGATCCGGATTTCAACCTTCATGCAAATACTGAAGAGATCAAAATGGCATGGCTTGTTCGTCGCCCCAGTATCGATGGCACTATCACGTCTTTAGAGTTTTACAACGCTGATGAAAAACTAGTGCTAACGCTCTTCGGTGAGCGAAAACCTTCGCAACCAGAACGTGAAGACTGGCAGGCCATTTCAGCGATGCTAGAGAAAAGCTATTTAATCTCGGAGTGATGCAATGAAGAAACTACTGTTTATTGAGATCTTCGTTCTTTCTACCTTCTTGTATATTGGCCTCGCGAGTAAAGCGCAGGCCAACAACATGAGAGTTGTTAGTATCGACGGATCGATCACTGAAATCATTTATGCTCTGGATATGCAAAGCGCTCTAGTGGGTGTTGATACAACCAGCCGCTATCCGGATGAAGCTATAGATCTTCCTAAGGTTGGCTATATGCGTCAACTCTCAGCAGAAGGAATATTGTCGCTTAATCCTAGCCTGATAATTGCTACAGACGAAGCAGGACCATCGGAAGTATTAGAACAGCTTAAGGTCGCTGGCTTAGAGGTTGTCATTATAGATAACGACACATCATTAAACGGTGTGTATGAGAAAGTTCGTACAATCGCAAGCCTTTTGAAGGCCGAAGCTAAAGGCGAAAAAATCATTAAGGGACTGCAGGCAAATATCAATCAAATGACTGAACAACTCAACGAGAAGCGTTGGGTTTCACCACCAAGAGTTATGTTTTTACTAGCGGCGGGCAGTCACGGAACTATGATCGCCGGTAAAAACACACAGGCCGATGCAATGATCTCATTAATGGGTGGCATTAATGTGGCGAGTGAATTTAATAGCTATAAACCATTAACGCCGGAAGGTGCAGTGCAAGTGCTTCCAGATATTATCGTTATTGCAGATACTCGCGGTAACGCCAATGTCTTAGATAGCTTTGAGCTTCTTAAATATACGCCGGCAGCTCAAAATAATCGCATAGTTCAAGCAGACAGCATGCTATTACTTGGCTTTGGTCCACGAATTGACAAAGCCATGTCTACGATGGCGCCAGCCTTCTATGTCTCGCGTTAATCCTTTATGGATGTGGCTGCTGTTCGCAGCCCTGCTGCTTCTTACCAGTGCCTGGTCGCTAATAACCGGTGCACTGGATATTCCTACTCAGCAACTGCTAAATGTCATTCAGCAGTCATTGGGCTGGACTCCTTCATCGACAATACCCATTCATTTTCAAATCACCCTTATGGAGTTTCGCTTACCCCGGCTTTTACTCGCTCTACTTGTCGGTGCGGCCTTAGCTATTTCAGGTGCAGCAATTCAGGGGTTGTTTCGAAATCCATTAGCAGATCCAGGTCTAATCGGAGTTTCTAGTGGCGCAGCACTGGGAGCAGTCTTAATCATTGTACTGGGCGACACGCTATTAAGTCATTGGAGTTTCTTTGCTGGCCGTTGGGCACTTCCTATCACCGCATTCATCTTTGGCTTGTTAACGACATTGATTATTTATCGCATAGGAACAAGAGGTGGATACACCCAAGTTTCAACATTGTTGTTAGCAGGCATAGCCATGAATGCTATCGCTGGCGCAGGCACAGGTGTGCTCACCTATTTAGCGGATGACACCCAGTTAAGAAGCCTGACCTTTTGGAGCATGGGTAGCCTTGCAAAAGCCAGCTGGCTAGATCTCAAAGTCGTAGCGCCTTTTATAATATTGCCTATTGTTATTTTACCTTTCCTTTCCAACGCGCTAAATGGTTTCTTAATGGGGGAAAGCGTGGCCAGCCACTTAGGGTTTTCGGTTCGCTGGACCAAAAGACTCATCATTGTATTAACGTCGCTTGCTGTAGGTGCAGCTGTTTCTGTAACGGGTGTGATCGGATTTCTCGGACTTGTCGTACCACACCTTTTAAGGATTTTAGTAGGCCCTGACCATCGATTATTGTTACCCGCTTCTGCATTATGCGGCGCACTTTTGTTAGCTCTGGCTGACATGCTAGCCAGAACCGTAGTCGCACCAGCAGAACTACCCATTGGTTTAATTATGGCGTTGATCGGTGGGCCATTCTTCATGTCGCTACTGCTAAAACCTTCCTTCGCATCAAACAGAACTCTGTAGACTGAGAGAAAAATCATGCTTACCGTTCGCCAACTAACTATAGAAACCAAGGAAAAGAAGCTACTTAAAGATATCAACCTGAGTCTTTACCCAGGAGAGTTCACGATAATCCTTGGTGCAAATGGTGCGGGCAAGTCTACCCTATTAAACAGCCTTGCTGGTGGCGATATAGGCATCTCCACAAGTCTAAAACAAAAAGGAAATATCTTTTTTTGTAGCAAGGATTTAAAAGATTGGCATCCTAAAGAATTGGCTAAGCAGAGGGCTATCATGCCACAGCAAGTAACCTTGGGATTTCCTTTCAAAGTTCATGAGGTGGTATCCATGGGAAGATCACCCCATGGATTCGATCGCGATGCAAAATCTATTTGTGAACATGCATTGCAGCTAATGGAGGTCGATCATCTAATTGACCGACAATATCCAAGCTTATCAGGTGGTGAGCAACAGCGAGTACAGCTAGCAAGAGTCCTCAGTCAAATTTGGCAAGACAATGAAGAGCATGACACTAAGTATCTTCTACTCGACGAGTGTACCTCTGCATTGGATCCAGCTCACCAGCATCATGTATTAGAAGTTATCAAGCACTTCACAGTAAATAACGTAATCAGCTGCGCCATCACTCACGATCTTCACTTAGGTTCGCAGTATGCCGATAGAATTCTGTTACTGAAAGATGGTCAATTGATTGCCGATGGCTCTCCCAAGGAAGTAATGACCCAAGCAAACCTTCGCGACACCTATCAACTAAAAACCAAAATCATTAGACACGCAGAATTCTTGAATCCACTCGTTATTAGTATGGGACGCAAACTAACAGAGACATCAATGCCTCAAAAGACTAGAAGGAAATAACATGTATTTTCTATGTAGCAAACATCGACAAAAGCTCATATGTCTACCAGAAGATCAGATTTCTGGATATTGGCTAGACTGGATGCTAGATGCCGGACAAGAGTACGAAATAGAAGATTGGCAACGCGCAAAGCTATATGCCGGTAGTGCAATGGATTTAGCCTCTAGCGCATTACTAAGAAGTGATATCGACCATGAAAACATGGCTATTCATGCAACCCTAGCAACCATTTACACAGCCAACTGTTGCCAACATTGCTTGGAACCGGAACATGCTTATATGGCTCTTGATTTCTTGAGGCAACGATTAAGATATGTAGCGACAGAAAAGAATCAGCAAGATTGGGTCAATAAATGCATTGATGCGTTACGAAATCCCATCAGGCAATCTGGTTTTTTTCAGGAATACCTTAGCATCCCCCTCCGGGCTGCAACGATTTCAACGGTACAGAACACCCCTATAACGGTTAACAATAATGTAATTACTCTGCATTAGAGCTTGTGTTCAATACATCTACGCATCTTAAGAAAAGTCACAACTGAAGCGGACCCTGAGCAATAGCCAAAAAAGCGCTGAGCTCTTCAACTCAGCGCCATAAAACACTTATAGGGATGTCACTAGTAGGGAATAGTGGGACCAGAGCCCAAAAAGTTTTGTTTTGACCAGACCGCCAAATAATAATGCGAACCATTATTATTTGCAACAACGTATTTAAGTTAATCACTGAAATCAACTAGTGCGCCACATTTTGAAGACTATTTTTGTTTCGATACTTGCAACCTTAATAATAATCATTATCATTCGCATCAAGCTTTCAATCAGATACTTACTCTGGGAACACCTCAACATGCCGTTGGTAAAGTTTGTTCGCGCGCTCAACATGCGCCACCGCTCTAGTCCCGCTATAAAAAAAATCGCCAACCACAAGACAACAGCAAAGGCCGGTATTTTTGACCAGCATAGCCTGCCAGAACTTGAAGACATGATGACCAAAGGCTTTTCGCTGATTAAAAAAACCATTTCAAGTAAGGACTCGCCATTCTCAGGAATACTTCCGGCAGAGCTAGCCCCCAAATTTGGAGATCTAAACTTAGATACGCCCAAAGCGTCGTTGGACGAAGCGTTAAAGGAGCTAGAAGAGCTCTATCTAGATGATGCAGTTTACTTTCATCACCCAAAATATATGGCGCACCTCAACACACCCGTTACAAACCATACAATTCTCGCGGAATTCATCCAAGCTTGCGTCAACACATCTGTGGACACTTGGGACCAAAGCGCAGGGGGCACCTTCATCGAGCAGAAGCTAATCGACTGGACAATGGAGCGCATTGGCTACATTCCCGCTGATAAAAATGCCGATGGGCATGGCGGCGATGGTATTTTTACTAGCGGTGGTACCCAATCAAACCTTATGGCAATGCTACTGGCACGAGACAACTACTGCTTGGAACACTTGAATGGCCACAGCATCCAGCTTCATGGGCTGCCCCAACAAGCATCCCGCTTTAGGTTCTTCACCTCAAAGATCTCACATTTCAGTGTGCAAAAAGCTGCCGCCTTATTAGGCTTGGGCTATGACGCTGTTATTCCCGTGGATGTGGATGAACACTTCCGAATGGATCCTATTAAATTCCGCAAGGCCGTAGAACAATGCGCCGCCAATGGCGACATACCGGTTGCAGCTGTAGCAACTATGGGTACTACTGACTTTGGAAGCATAGATCCTATCGCGGAAATGGCAGACGTTTGTAACGAATACAATATGTGGCTACACGCCGATGCCGCCTATGGTTGTGGTTTGCTAGTATCTGAAAAATATGGGGCGAGAATTAACGATATTAACTTAGCTGATTCAGTCACCGTTGATTACCACAAGTCATTTTTACAACCGGTTGCCTGCAGCGCCTTTATCGCAAAAAATAGCGCTCACTTTGGCTGCCTCACTTATCATGCCGATTATTTAAATCCCTTGAGCCAAAAATTAGAGGGTACGCCAAACTTAGTCTGCAAGAGCATACAAACCACGCGCCGTTTTGACGCATTGAAACTTTGGTTAACCATAAGGACGATTGGGCCTCGAACGATTGGCGACGCCTTTGATGCAGTCATCGATCTTGCCACAGCAGCCTACGAAGATCACTGCAATGATAGCGATATTGAGTTCATTCATACACCTTCGTTAAGCACCCTGGTGTTCCGATTTAAACCTAAACATATTGAAGATAATGCCGCGCTAGAAGACATTAACCTGCATATAAGAAAATCCATATCACGAGATGCAAAAGCGTTGGTCGCATCAACGAAAGTGCATGGCTTGCTTTATCTGAAGCTCACATTGTTAAACCCAGCAACTGAACTAAGTGATGTGAATGATGTGATCCATATGGTTAAGCAATATGGAAATGCTTACGTTAATACACTGTCTCAAAATATAGAGAACGATACTGATTTATTAGCAGGTACTGCGTAACATGACTCGCAAAGTATATGACTTTATCGGGGTCGGCGTCGGCCCATTTAACCTGGGTCTAGCGGCGTTAACATCAAACATTGATGAAATAGATGGCTTGTTTTTAGATCAGCGGACAGGCTTCGACTGGCACCCTGGTTTAATGATAGAAGGCGTTCATTTGCAGACGCCCTTTATGTCAGATTTAGTAACTCTGGCAGACCCTACTCACCCTCTGAGCTTCTTGAACTACATTAAGAAGCAAGGGAGACTTTACTCATTCTATATTCGTGAAGACTTCTTTTTATTACGACAGGAATACAATCACTACTGCCAATGGGCCATTTCACAAATGGATCATATTCGCTGGAACAAACATGTAGACTTGGCAAAAAAGAATCAGCATGAAGACATTTATGAATTACAGGTTTTAGATCAGCTTACCGGGCTGACAGAAGTTTATTACACAAAGAAGCTAATTCTTGGAACTGGCCCCTCACCTTCCTGGCCAAGTTGCTGTGACGAGATTGCCAATCGACAGGATCATGTCATACATTCCGGTCAATATCTCTTTCATAAAGAGGCATTACAAAAACAAAACAGCATCACCGTTTTAGGTAGCGGTCAAAGCGCTGCAGAGGTTTTTTATGATCTCCTACAAGAAATTGACAATCATGCTTACACGCTAAACTGGGTTACTAGCGCACCGCGTTTTTATCCATTGGAATATACAAAGCTTACTCTGGAAATGACATCACCAGAGTATGTGGATTATTTCTACAACTTACCAAATCAACAACGCAAACAATTAGTGAGCAATCAGAAAAACTTGTACAAAGGCATCAATGGTTGCTTAATCAATGAAATTTTCGATTTACTCTATAACAAGCGCGTTAAGTTAGATCACACCGGTGAGGTCTTAAAGGTTAATATACTCACCAATAGCAAGCTGATAGCTGCCTCCTCTGAGCAGGAACATATCAAACTTGGATTCGAGCATACTGAGCAACAAAAGCCTTTTGAATTAAACACAAAGGCATTGGTGCTTTGCACCGGTTATCAATATTCTGAGCCCAAATTCCTCGCCGGCTTAAAGCCTCACATTCGCTACGATAACGAAGGTCAATTTGATGTTAATCGTAACTATACCATTGACGAAGCTGGCGAAGACATTTTTGTACAAAATGCTGAGCTCCATACCCATGGATTTGTTTCTCCAGATCTAGGGATGGCGTGCTATCGCAACTCTTACATTCTCAGAGAAATCACAGGAAAAGAATACTACCCAGTTGAGGAACACATTGCATTCCAAGAATTCGGCGCCCCAAACTTTGAAACAAAGGAGAATGTGGCTTCTAATCAAGAAGACACAGATAAACTAGCTATTAACGGAAGCATCG
>JAKSAW010000721.1 GCA_022361455.1 Pseudomonadales bacterium
CCGACGCGATCCGGCGGCGCGCTGTCCTGACCGTCACGCCGCCGCGTCGCTCGCTATCCATGCAGCGCAGCTCTGAAGGAACGCCGCGCCGCTCGCGGTGTCCGGCTGCGCGGCATAGATGACCAGCTTCGTCTGGTCGCTCTCGCCGATCTTGCACACGATGTAGTCGAAGTGGACCATCCCGATGCCCTCCACCTCGACCAGCCGCACCCCGGCGCCGGTCTCAAGCACGGCCTGCGCCTCCCAGATGCGGCGGAAATCGGCGGACCCTTCGCTCAGGCGATCGATCAGGCGGCGAAAGCGCGGGTCGCCGGCGGAGCGCGCATAGTCCGCACGAAGACGCGCCACGAGGCGCCGGGCGTCCTGCTCCCAGCCGGCCATGGTCCGGCGCAGGCGGCTGTCGGTGAAGGCGAGCCAGGCGATATTTCGCTCCTCCGCCGGGACGTCGGCAAAATCGCCGAAGACGAAACTGGCCGCGCGGTTCCAGTGGAGAACGTCCCAGAGAAAATTCTTCACGTACGCGGGCCGAGGCTCCAGCCCGTCCGTCAGCCGCATGAGGCTCGGCTCCAGCTTAAAGGCATCCTCGCCGGCTGAGCGGGATGCGAACGGCTGGCCGGCGAGAAAATAAAGATAGGACCGCTCCGACGGGTTCAGCCGAAGCGCGCGCGAGACGTTGTCGAGAAAGGCCGCCGAGACGCGAATGTCCCGGCCCTGCTCAAACCACGTGTACCAGGTCAGGCCGACACCGGCGATCGCCGCGACTTCTTCGCGGCGGAGACCCTTGGTGCGGCGATTGGGCCCCTTCCAGGGAGTCACCGCGGACGATCCGCCCGTCGGACCCAAACGACTGCGGCGCTGCCGCTGGCCGGCGGCCGCCGAGTTTCAGATCCCCAACGACTGGCTGAGCGGGGTCTACGTCGGCAAGCTGACGACCCAGCCCGAGGGCTGGCAAAGCTACCTGGTTTTCGTCGTTCGCGATGATCGCCGGGCCGACTTCCTC
>JAKSAW010000793.1 GCA_022361455.1 Pseudomonadales bacterium
ACCCTGCAGGCCGAGTGGGACATCGGGGCTGCAAGGCACTGTGGATCAGCGATCAAGAGGCTTGTCCATTGGGATAAAGGGCACGATCTGCCAGCTCAATAATTCTCTCATAAGCCCTAACTTCCAAAAGCTTAAGCATCACCTTACGGTAAACAGAAGTCCTCAGTATTTGCGGCAATCCATTTGCATATTCTAGTGCAAGATCGCATTGGCCTGCATCAGCTCTGTCTTTTGCAATCAAGCATACTGCAAAAGACTTTGTGTTTTCGTCTTTTATTAGTTGGACAATTTTAGCAAGTTGCTGAAAAAAATCTCCATCCAGATTAACCAGTCTTTTCATCAGATGATACAAAACATTATCAGGCTGGCACGGAACGTCTCCTGAAATATAATTTCTCATGAACTTTTCGACTATATCAAAATGACCTTCCACGATCATATCTGCTAGTGGGAAAAATAACCTCGGATCGAAACTTAATACGCGTTGTTTAGCACCTCTTATATGTTCTATAGCTTCCTGAAAATTTCTTTCTTCAAGCAAATTTTTCAATTTCGACGTAAAGGATTCCCAAAACTCTATAGATCTTTTTTCCCATTCTATTGATCGATCAATCTCTTCCCTACTCTGTGCTCCGTGCTCTTCTTTCTGGTTTTGCACTTTGTGCATTTGATCCGCTATCTGCTTGTTTTCAATTTTTGAAATTATACCAGGTCGCAGGTCGTCATCGCCATTAACTCGCATAAGGTTTGCAATCCAAACTAAACCATGATCCTTCCAATCTTTATCGGGCATCCTATAAACAACTTCTTCTGCGTCTTCATACTGCTGTGATATAGCTAGTACTACTACCACATTCAGTATCCAATAACAAAACTGGTTTTGACCCGATTCATTTAGTTCATTGAATTTAACTTTTTCTGTACATTCCAACAGGGATTTAGGATTTTCATTCTTCCGAAACACTTCCTCTAATACTCTATGATCATATATTTTACGACGATGAAAAAAGAATATAGTTTCATAGAGTTTACAAGCTTGAAACGTCTGCAAACGCTCCACAGAATATCTTAT
>JAKSAW010000283.1 GCA_022361455.1 Pseudomonadales bacterium
CAAGCGCCCTTGGCAATTGCCTACTTTGCTGTTGCAATGAACCCAAACCAAGATATCACTGACGTATCCATGAGCGTTGCCTGGGCTAGCAGCGACAGCGCAACACTTACCAATGGTGGCAAGTCTGCATCCACTAGCCTTGGGAACGGTGAAACCTGGCTACAATCATTCTATGTCGACACCAACAATGCGAACGTTTTAGTAATGCCTTCCGACGCTGTTTCGGATCTTCTCATTTACGATAACGATGGCGGAATTATTACCCATTGCGCTAGTTTCTCTCCTTGCGTATTCCAAGCGCCCTTGGCAAGTGCCTACTTTGCTGTTGCAATGAACCCAAACCAGGATATCACTAACGTATCCATGAGCGTTGCCTGGGCTAGCAGCAACAGCGCTACTCTTACCAACGGTAGCAAATCTGTGTCCACAAGCCTTGATAACGGCGAAACTTGGCTGCAATCGTTTTATGTGGACGATAATAATGCGAACGTTTTATTAATGCCTTCCAGCTCCTCGGCGGAGATTCTTATTTACGATAACAGCGGAGGGTTCATCACCCATTGCGCTAGTTTTTCTCCCTGCAGCTTCCAATCACCTTCAACGGCTACCTATTTTGCAGTTGCTATTAACCCAAGTCAGGAGCAAACCAACATTTCAGTAAGCCTTGCCTGGGGAACACCTTCCACCACAACCGTTCAGAATGGTGTTCCTATGACAGGTTTAAGTGGTGAGCAAGGTGAAACATTTGTGCATTCACTGTATTTAGATCAAACCACTAGTATCACTTTGAGTTTGAATCAACTGAACGCTTTAGAAATAAGAGCGACCGATGGCAGCTTTATCAACGGCTGCACCGATACCTGTGTTATCTCGGATCTACCCATGGGGAACTACTTCATCACTTCGATTCTAGACAATGCTACTAGCGGAGCCAGCTTCGAAGTCAGTTGGTAATAATTGAAATAACTTTCAGAAAAGGGCCGGGTGTCTATGGGTATGAAACCCAATAGACACCCTTACCTCGGAGGGGAAGAGTAAAAACTTATTCGTTACTACTACGGCTTTTCGAATTCAAAAGATCCGTTAACAGTATCACCGTTAGGCATATCAGCGCTGTAAGTACCTTTCAACCAAACATTGGTGTCTTCGGTAATGGTCACAGTACCATCGCGAAGCGCCATTTCAGTTCGATTAAAGTTCTGCAACAAAGCCTCAGACTTAATCACGATACTGGCTTCACCAGCCTCTGGCTCACGCACAACGTTATAAGTACTAACACCGATGTTACCCATGATTCTCATGCGGAATTCCAAAGTTTCACCGTTATAAAGCGTACCACCGGAAAACTCTTCATAAGTGGTAGCGCCCAGTACTTTAGCATCTGATGAAATCACACAGAGATCATTGAAGTTACGATTACCAAAACCATTGCCTGAAATGTTAAGACTCCCCATGTCGAAACGTAGTGGCAACGCAATTTTAGATCCGCGGGAATTACCAAAATCACCGGAACCTCGAATGGTGTCGTTATCCACTACGGTTGCCTCACCCACAGGCAAACCAGTAATGGTATCGCCATTTCGATCTAACTCGATCCGAGTACGATCAATACAGCTAGTAAAAAAAAGTCCTTGAGCTGAATCCTCGAGTAAATAGCTAATATTAGAGTCGGCATCTAATCCTATTTGTGCACTCGTTAAAGTCGTTCTCCATAGTCCTGACAAGTCACTACTATCGCTAGTGGAGCGGCGCTCATCACCACCGCAACCCGCTAGCATCATGGTAGGGAGCGCCACCGCAAATGCGATTTTTGAAAGCTTCATTAAAAATTACCCTTTATATTTTTGTTAATGGTTACTGATCTGCAGCTTTCATTAAAACAGCATTAGCCCCCTCCCCACACCCTTCCAAAGTATGGGTAAACCCCTTGTTTCTACGGGAGTTGGATGACCCAATCAGCAAGATTTATGTGACCGGATACATAACGCTACAAACTTATATCCCGGCCCCTCCCAAGGGGGGGGCCGCCCCTAAGTTTTTATGGATACCATTCTCGTAACGAGAATAAGGGTAACTTCTCTCGTCTTTATAAAAATTGGGAATAATTACAACTGAGAGTGAGATCATTATGAGTGCATACGCCAAGTGGTGGGTGTTTGGGCCGCTAATAGGCTTATTAACACTAGCTAACATCCGATGCCAACTTTTCGAAAATAACCTTTTCGATACCTATGCAGACAATGACTGGCCAACAGTCACCTGTACTGACGACGACCTAATCTACCGTAGTGCTGACGGCCGTTGTAATGACCTTGATATTCCTGCAATGGGTATGGCAGGCGTTCGTATGGGTCGTAACATTCAACCGGATTACAGCTATGCCGATGAGGAAAATCTGTTAACTCCTAATCCACGTGACGTGAGTAAAGAGCTTCTTACTCGCACCGATGGCATCAAGGAAGTCCCTTTCCTTAACTACCTTGCAGCCTCTTGGATCCAATTCATGATTCACGATTGGTTCGAGCATGGTAAGCGTGATCACAGTGACCAAATTAAAGTACCTGTAGACGGCACAGATACTCACAACAGTGGCGACGGCACTATGCCTGTGGGTCGTACTCCTACAGATACTTCTCCTTATGCTAGTGACTACGAGCTAACTTACATCAACGAAAACACTGCTTGGTGGGATGGTTCTCAAATCTACGGTAGCGATCAAGCTACTCAAGATCGCTTGAGAAGCTTCGAAGGCGGTAAAATGATCGTTGTTGATGGCAAGCTACCCATCAACCCAGAAACGGGTCGTGCTGATTCTGGTTTCACTGAAAACTGGTGGATTGGCCTTGAGATGATGCACACCCTATGGGTACTTGAGCACAACAAAGTTGCTGACATGCTTGCTGCTGCTTACCCTGATATGGAAGACGAAGAGCTGTTCCAAAGAGCGCGTATCATCAACGCTGGTAGCATGGTAAAAATTCACACAGTTGATTGGACCCCTGCGATCCTTAAAAACGATATCCTTCGCGATGCCATGTTCGCAAACTGGAGAGGCATGTTACCTATCAACTTCCCACGTTTAGGTAATCCAGCAACTGACGGTATTATCGGTGGCCCAACCCTTCTAGAAGGCGTTCCATTCAGCCTAACAGAAGAGTTCACTGCGGTTTACCGTATGCACCCACTGCTACGTGACGATCTAGAGATTCGTGATCACACTAATCACAATCTTCTTGAAAACCCCACACTACCTGAGCAAGCGTTTAATGGATCTACTCAAATTATGGCAAACAACAGCCTAACAGATCTGTTCTACTCTTTCGGTCACACTCATCCTGGTTTGCTTGAATTAAACAACTTCCCAACGTTCTTACAGAACTTCCCATTGGAGCCAGGTGTTCCAATGACTGACTTGGGCGCAGTTGACATTCTTCGTGACCGTGAGCGTGCCATTCCTCGCTACAACGAGTTCCGTCGTCAAATCGGCTTGAAAGCAGTTTCTGACTTCACCGATATTACCCCAGACACTGAACTTGCTGAGCGTATGCGTGCCGTTTATAACGACGACATCGAAGCAGTTGACGTAATGATTGGCTCGTTTGCTGAAGGCTACCGCCCACCAGGATACGGTTTTGGTGAAACGTCCTTCCAAATCTTCATTGCAATGGCTTCTCGTCGCTTAATGGCTGACCGTTTCTATACGGTTGACTACACGCCAGAGATCTACACGCAAGAAGGTCTAGACTGGATCGATGATGTTACCTTCACTCGTCTACTTGTACGTAACTTCCCTGAGTTAGCTGGTCAACTTGAAAACGTTGAAAACGGCTTCTTCCCATGGGATGAAGAAAACGAATGGTTCGAGCTTAAAGTTCGCAAATAAGCGCTACTAAGCACCATTTAAAAAAAAGCCACGCTGCTTCTGTAGCGTGGCTTTTTATTTTGGGTTACTCAATACTGTCATCTTCTAGTTACTTGTTTTTATTTCTATTTCACTTGATTTCAGGTCTGTCTATCATGTAATAATATTTTTTAGAAATACCTCACAATAAAAATAGCGAATTACAAGAATGAAGACATTCCTCACTTGCGTTGCCGCGCTGCTCCTAGTGCAAGCTTCCTATGCATATCTGCCCAGTAGCAATGAAGACTATTACCGAGTGGTGATGCTAAATGGTAGCGAGATTCCCCCCATTAAAGGCAAAGAAATCGGAGAAATTTCCTTATTTGCAGTGGCGGACGGTGTACTCGAACCCGTTCCCTTCCAAATCGACGAGTACAATATCGGCGGGGGAGTTTATTTCGAGGACTGGCACGAAGAGATCGACGGCACCCTAGGTATTATCGATGAAAACGACAAAATCCTCGCACTATACGGAGATAGCGGCCCGCGCAGAAAACCTTTTATGCGTGCTGATGGCAAAATAGTCGCCGAAATAGAATTACTCACCCGTCATGGCGAAAAACGCTATTTCTATGTGGTAGAAGGCAGCCGGCTTGAAGCCGAAGCACAACATGTGCGCCACAGTATCGAGGCTAGTCACGTGGAAACTGATTTTTTCTCCCTCACCTACGAAAAGGAAAACCAGCTGATTTGGAAAGACTTTAGCTTTGCCGATTATCAAGGAGATTCGCCTATCGATGGGCTAAAGATCGCAATGGAAACAGGCATACTGTCATCAGGCGCTAACGTGTCCTATGACAACGAGAACTTTATCGCCAAAACCGTCGCCGAAAACGTGGGCCCTATTCGTACTACAGCACAACTTCATTTAACCTTTGTATTGCTAGGGCTAGATTTTATCGAGGTCAGTGTCCAACTACATTTCTACCCCAATGCTTTAATTTACGATGTACGGCTTATCATGCCGGAGACCCGTCGCGCCATGTTGGTTAACCCGGTATTAACCATGACCCTCGATTTCAATAATTTATATGGTGCAAGGGGTATAACTGATGCGCTGGATGAGCATGTGATTGTTGATGGGGTTATGAGTGACTTAGAACGCAAAGTGAATGAGCTTACCCTGAATTCAGAACACAATGGTTTAGTATTAAAAACCGACAAAGGGTTTAACGTGGCCACCTTTATGAATTGGATTGAAGAACGAGATTCAATCACCTCTATCTATTATCTCGACGATCCAGAATATTCGAACAAGGTAGATCGCTTTAAAGGTCGCTTGCCCGATGCGGGTTACCGAGTAACAGAACTGCCGGAAGATGGACTACTAGGTTTTGTGGCCAGTATCTACTTTAGTGATAAATTTGAAGGCAAGCCGGAGGCGCTATCCCATTACCTACGAGTAGCGCCCGATATAAAAGTTAATTTTTAAGAGCCAAAGTTTTAGCTTTTAACAGTTAACCCAAATTAAATGCCCAGTTTATTAAGCTTGCCCAGCGCAGGCGATAATCTGGGCATTAAACGCTTCGAGTAATACATAAACCAAGCTTCAGGCGAAACCGGCTGAACACCACTGTTATTTTCCACCGCCTTCACTATCGCGGCAGCCACCTTACTAGGTGGATAGTTGCGCTTCTCATAAATTTTTACCGCGCGATTGATAAACTGCTTGGCATCACCTTCACGAGTTTCAACTTGCGTATTAGCTACGATCGGAGTGTTGATCACACCAGGGCAGATCGCGGTAACACCAATATTGTGCTGCTCCATATCTTGACGCAGTATTTCAGTGAATCCCAAAACAGCGGATTTAGAGGTGCCATAAATAGGCATTTCCTGTGGTGCATAAAATGCTGCAGCTGAAGCAATATTAATCACATGACAAGATTGTTTAGATTTGACCATTGCAGGTAAAAAGTAATGGCAACCGTAAACAACACCTTTAAGATTAATGTCGATGACCTTATCCCACATATCCAAACTGGTATTGAGAAATGTGCCCGCCGCACCAATACCAGCGTTATTAATAAGCACATCTACATGGGGATATTGGTTGTGAACTGTTTCAGACAATGCCGCCACTGAATCTCGGCTAGACACATCACAATAAACAAATTGCGCCTTGCCCTTACTGCTTTGATTAATTTTATCAACCGTTTGCTGACCACCCTCTTCATTCACATCAGCCACAATAACAACGGCACCTCGCTTAGCAAATGCGTAGGCCGTTTCTCGGCCTATTCCACTGCCAGCACCTGTTATTAACACCACTTTGTTTTTAAAATCTTTCATAACCACTACCCTCGTATCCATGGCATAGATTAGATTTCAGTTTCTCCAACCACGCTTCACGAAGCAATGGCTGAAAAACATGAGATTCAACCTTTGATGCCAATAAACTCACGAATTTCTTTAGACACTTTTTCAGCATTAGATAATTGTACCCAGTGCCCCGCATTCACTTGTTTCTTAGTGATATCGACCACAAAGTTATCGAGTGAATCGAATATCGCAGGTCGAATAAACTTATCATGCTTCGCAACAATTAATTGTGTAGGCACCCGACAACTATTTGGCTCAGGCATTTTGGGAGGATTGAAAACGTTTTCGCGATATAAACCGAGCGCTTTTTTCATACGCCCCGTATAAGTTGCTCGAGATTCGCTATCAAAAAAATCGCCCAGCTGCATATCCAATTCATATACAACCGGACGAAGCCACAAGGAAGAGGTAGGCATCATCAGCTTTTCCCAAAAGCCGGGAATAAACATTGAATAGATATACCAAGAATGCATTAACTGGGATAAGGCATCGGTGACTCTGCGGGGAGAGAGACTCATAAAATCATCACGCGCTTTCTGCCACACAATACCCAGTGGCGGCCCTGATATGCTGGTCCAAGTTAACACGCGCTGCTGATAAATAGGATCAAATACATAAGACCATCCCAATACCGATCCCCAGTCATGCCCCACTAAATGGACTTTTCCCTCTGAGCCCCGGGTGGCACTGATAACGGTGTCGATATCTTTTAATATTTTATTGATTCGATAAGCTTTCTTCTGTTTTGAAGGCGAGCTTTTACCAACACCTCGGGTATCAAAACAAATAACATGGTAATCCTTACTCAAGCTATTAAACTGCGACGCCCAAACTTGATGATCGTCGGGAAAACCATGCAGAAATAAAATTCCTGGTTTCGCCGGATCTCCTGCTTCCTTGACATAGAGTTCTACATCCTGAGAAGCAACAAATCGATGCGTTGCATTCAACGCTATATCTTCCATCAACAACCCCTTAACTAAGTCTCTAAAGACGATACCTGTTTGAGTGTAACTGAGTCTTTATCCAAGGTTTTGGTGATTTGGTACCAATTTTTTAGTGCTTTGGAGTCATCAATATCCAAAGGATGAAAGCCTGGACGAAAATAAGCCAACATCAATTTGAAAAAGCGCTTTGAAAACCGCTTTAGCATTTGTTCATAACAAACCCGAACATAGCTTTTCTGCTTGGTGGGATCGCTAAGATGACCCAGATCCTCCATGCGATGATGTTGTCGCATCAATCGCAAATGAATCACGAATAGATAGAAGCCACCAATAA
>JAKSAW010000795.1 GCA_022361455.1 Pseudomonadales bacterium
CGATAAGTCCAAATAAATTCAGATCCACCGTTACACCAGGTTTGCCATCGCCGTCATCGTCAATGATTAACTCGGAGTTCTTGTCCATTGGTAAAGGCTCATTGGGATTACCTTCCATACCAAGCAGTGTCGGAGTTTGTGGCCGATAGACACTGAGACTCTGGCCATCGTTAGTGACTTCGACAGCCACTGGAATAGGGATAATGGCTTGAGTCGCCTCGTCGCTAAAGCTGCTCACAAAAGGTTGATTGGATTTTTGTTCTGAGAAACAGAATTTATCTCGCTGAATTAACTGATCACCTTCGATATCAAAACGAGTAAATCCGTAAGATACGATGAAGGTGTTAAGAGGACCATTGGGTGTGCTACCAGAGTAAGCCACAATATCATAGTGGGCATAGTTACCTGAAATAGCGAGCATGTCTTCTAGTTGATTATCAAAAACAGTCGGGTCTTGTAACTCAAGATCGTTTTCGTAAAGAGGGCTTTCTGGCCATGGCTTGGGACTGGAGCAACCTGTAATGATCAGACAGCCGAGAATACCGGCAGTCATTGTTGTTTTCGATGTGTTCATGATGGGGCCTGTGTTTTAAAGGTTTAATTTACTGCTGGCAGCCATGGTATATCATGACGAGAGAAATAGATTAAATGTCTAGATTTTACAAATTTGTAACTCTTGAATGAACTTATGGATTAAAGAATATTTATCGTGGCGAACTGTATAGCTAAGACCCAAATTTATGTTGGAGACTGACGGTAATTTATAATAACAATAAATTCATTCAATCGACTGCTGTTTTAAAAATATACACTTTGATAGTGGCGTTTAGTTTGTGTTAGCAACTTAAACCCGTGCACTCAGCTAATGCGTCACACACTCTCTTATGTCTATTCCCTTTTTACAGGCAAAAAAACTCCGCACTAGGCGGAGTTTTTTATTTAAAAGCGTTAAGCTTTTTTCTTCCTGAGCATCCCGAAGCCCATTAAACCAATGCCTAACAAGGCTAACGCAGATGGCTCTGGCACATCTACTTCAAAGCTTTGATAGGTACCTGCAGGTGAGTCGAAAACGAAGACATTTGGTGCAGCGAAGGTGTCACCCAAGTAAATATTGGTGCCAAGGGTGCCATTACCGGATGTTATTTCATCAAGACCATCAAACAAGCTAGAGCCAAGATTAAACTCTAAGATATTCACAGTGTCGTCGATGCTGAAGTTAATACCATCGATACCACCTTTATCATTGGTATGTGCATACCACTCGATTGAATCACTGAACAAACCAGTGTTGACATCGATTTCATCTGCATATCGGCCACGTTTTTCAAAGCGAAAGGTACTAGTTGACTCCAAACCGGTACCTTCTATAACAATGCTACCGAACCAATCAACGATTCGATCAGAGGTGGCATTGGTACTGGACCAGCGAACATGCCAATCATTGGGACTGCTCTCATCGTTCCAGATATAGTAACCCGTGGTGATATCTGCATTCGTTAAGCCAGTCGCGTCCGTGTCTCCATAATACACAGGGGTCGCAACTGCTGAAACGGATGCAGCGCTTAGTACTGCTGCTGCAATAGATTGCAAAAGTTTCATGTGATTATTCCTTTATCAAAATTTAAAAGACCCGTGCAATACAGTATCTCCAAGAACCGTACCAAAATGGCTAACTCATTGATTTAGTTGCGGAACACGGACAATTAGCTATGAGTTAGATGTCGGGTGTTATTTTTTTCGACTCCTTTATTTTTCACCTAAAAATAGTAGGAGTGTCAGACAAAACACGATAGGCGAGAAAATCCTGCATGGATGAATTTTGAGTAGGTCTAAAGATTATATTTGCAGTGTATATTTGTATGAATATATGGTTGGTGGTTATTTCTTCAGATAATCATGTCCTATTTCGAGGCTCACATATCTTATTTTTTATGTATAGATAACCGACATGTAAACGTTTATCGGTGTATTGATGAGTTCTATCGTTAGTTGCTGTGAGTTGAGTGCTTAATCACACTATTGTTATGGTAATTCGGTCATTCTAGTTTTCTAAAGCGAAATGGCCTAAGTATCGCCGATAGCGCGAATGTCGTTAAAAAAGTCGTTCCAGTAGTTAAAAATTAATTGTTTAACCTTATCAAAGGCACAAAGGGAATGAAGCTATTCAAACTTGTTATTTTGTTGAGTTGTATCGCATTGCACGGTTGTCCTGAATTACAGGTGTTGGTCAGCACCGACAAACAGCATTATTCAATTAGTGAAACAGTGGAAGTGTCGCTTGTAAATGAAAGCGAAGAGATTATTTATATTGATAGCTGTAATCCAGTTACATTGTATAAATCCATTCAAGGCGGCGAAATTGCTGTTGATAGTGGCATAGTGTGTATTCATAACAATGCGAGACCAGTACAACCGGGTGAAACAGTTGTCAGCCCTGTACTACTTACAGCAACTGGAAACTATCGAGCTCAATATGATTATGGATTGAAGTGTGCAGAGGGCGTACCAATATCTGAGAACTCCTGTAATAGCCTTGGATCTCAGAGTGCTGAATTTTCAGTAGGCGCAATTTGTACAGAAGAATATGCACCAGTCTGCGGCTCTGAACTAAAGTTGGATCCTTGTAATGATGATCCAAGCGAGATTTGCGCCATTACTGAAATCTATAAAAGCTATTCCAATACCTGTATGGCCAGGTCTGCAGGTTCGCCAATATTCTATCAAGGTACTTGTGAGGAAGAGGGGACACCAATTGAGCCAAAAGCGTGTGCTGCTATTTATGATCCTGTTTGTGGCCTAAAAACCGAAGCGCCAAATTGTGATGCCTTTGGATGTAACGATGGGCGTCAGTTTTATCGTACTTATGGTAATGAATGCGAAGCTCGCAATGATGCTGCCTATATTGTATTTGAGGCTGAATGCGGTCAAATTGAAGGTCAAGAGCCGTTGCCTAAAGTGACAGAGCCCGTAAGCTGTATCCAGGTGTATGACCCAGTGTGTGGCGTGAGCGGGCAATCTGTGAAAGTTTATGGCAATAGTTGCGAGGCTGGTATCGACGGCGCTTATATTGTGCCAATGTCCATTTGCTTATAGCTTTGTCGTGGTTTGGCGTAAGTAAATAGTTTATCTAAAGCGCCCGCCATACTTAATTAGATTATTTGTGATGTTTTAGCGTTAAAAAAGGAAGCGGAATGGTTTCCTTTTTTTATTTTGGGATAAGACATCATTAATTCATTCAAGAATGGAGGTATCTTTGGCAGTAAATTCAATCAAGAAGTAGATAAATAAAATAATAGCTATGTCTTGCACTAATAAATACCGCTTCAATTGCCGATCCTTTTTGATATCCATACGAAACAAAACATGGATTATTTTCAGTCTATTAACATTTGCATTAAACGTTTATGCCACGGAGCTTCCTCCGCTTAATAAGCATGAGGCTTTTAAACCAATACTTGTCGGTGCCGCAGACCTACCAGCGCAAGGCATGAAAATTAGTGAGCTATCTCTAGCAGCGATTATTGATGACACCGCTGAACCTATTCCTTTCCAAATCGACGAATATAACGAAGGTGGTGCCATTTACTTCCCAGATTGGGATGTACCATTGGCAGGTGTGGCTGGTGTGTTCGATGAGCAAGATAAATTGTTATTCATATATAAGGACGCCGGGCCTAGACGAGAGGATTATCATATCTTTGATGGCCGTATAATCGCTGAAATCGAACTTGAAGGCGATGATGGGGTGAGTCGTTTTGTCTATCTAGTTCATGGAGCGAAGTTAACCTCAGATGAGCAGTATGTGCGTTACGCCTCGGCTCATGCACGGGTTGAAACGGATTTTTATAATTTAACTTATGATCCTAAGAATCACTTAAACTGGGGCGAGTTCCTGTTAGATAGTTACACAGGGGGAGAGTATCCACTAGATTCTATGAAGTTGCGTTTAAACGCAGGCTTGCTAACTTCTGCCAATCCTATTGAGTTAACGAATAATGATCTAATAGCAACGCCATCTGGCGAACGTATTGGACCCATTCGAACCACTACCCAATTATCGGTAACGGTGTGGATCATGAATCTGCCGGTGTTAAAGCTTAGCTCGCAGCTACATCATTATCCCAAAGGGCTGCAATATGATGTTCGCGTGATGATTCCGAAAATGCGGCGCAAACTGTTGGTTGATCCGTCGTTTAGCATGTCGATCGATGCCAATAACTTAATGGGAGCTACTTTACGAAGTGCTTTGGGGCCTGAGCTTCCTGGAATTGTCGATGGTCAGATTGATGATATCGAAAGACAAATGATAAAAGCCGGTGTTACAAAAACTGATAATTGGTTGTGGGCATCTACTGGAGAGAAACTAGATTTAATTGCCTATCTGGATCTGGTGGCAGATTCGAATCCGCCAGTCTCTTTGTTTTTAAAAGATGAAAAGGATTCTTTTGATCCACCGGAAAAATTTGTTGGGCAGCTTCCTAATTTAGGGTATACGATTGATAAGTTTCCTGAAGAAGGTTTTTTTGGCTATGTGATCAGTATGATTTTTAGTGATGGTTTTGAAGGCGATCCAAAGTTTTTTTCTCGTTATTTGAGAACGGCGCCTGATATCAAGGTAAATGTCCCAAATTAATGGTGGGAATCTTAGATTAAACCTTCATCTTTTACTTTTCAGGGGGTGTGGAAGATATGGGGTCTCCCATTACGCAATTTCGTCCGTTATGTTTTGCTTGATACAGAAATTCATCGGCTCTTTTTAATAGCAATTCTTGTTGGTCTTTTTCATTCGGGATTTCCCCAGCGACTCCTATGCTCACAGTCATCTCGGAACTCTGTTCGGCGTCCTTGATAGTTAATTTCGCTATTTCTTGGTTAATGGTATGAGCTATTTGATACGCACCTTCTAACTCTGTTTCTGGTAGCAATACCACAAATTCTTCTCCTCCATAGCGAGCTGCCATATCCAGAGGGCGATGAATTGAGTTTTTAATAGTGGTCGAAGCAGCTTGAATACACAAATCGCCAAATGCATGGCCGAAATTATCATTTAGGGATTTAAAGTGATCGATATCCATAAGTAGCAATGAGATATGAGTACCTTCGCGGTAGGCTCGATTGAATTCAGTGCATAAGGTCTTATCAAAATGGCGCCGGTTATATAGCTGTGTGAGGCCATCGGTAATACTCACAATATGAAGTTGTTGATTAACGGTTTCGAGTTCTTCGGTACGTTCTCTAACAAGAGAGTCCAGCTCGTGAGTCAATTTACGTTGTGCTTCTTCACGTAACTGGCGATCTAAGTTTATGCGATAACTAATTGAGAGAGAATAAAACAGTGCCATCATCATGATGCCACAGTAGATCCCTGTCTGTGTGAATAGGTTACTAGGGATATAACCGTAAACTGCAAGTAGTCCTAGTGTAGATCCCAAAATGGCGAAGACGCTAGCAGTTATCAAATGCATGGCGGGCATATATTTATCGTGAATCCTTTTTACTAACACAGCGCCATAGATTAGGATAACAAAAATAGAATAGGCAAAACTAAATCGGAGAATCTCGCTATAGGGAGAAGTGATTAATGCAATGCTGGGAGCCAATGCAACCACTGCTGCAGCAATAAATAGTTGATTAACCCTGGGTAGTTGTTCTGACAACAATAAAATTTTTGCGGTAAACAGACATATGCTTGCACCAGCAATACTATATGACAGTATGTGGGCTACATGGTTAAGTGCAGGTGTTTCGGGCCAAAAGAATACTGCTGGTAGTCCTTGGTTCAAAGCAAATAACATGGCAACACTAAAGATAAACAGTGAGTAATAGATCACAGTAATATCTTTGATAAGCAGCGCCAGTAATAAGTGGTAAATGCCAAACATGAGCAGTACGCCAAAGAAAATCGACAGAAAAACTGAATATCGATAATCGTATCCAATAAATGCCTGACGATCCCAAACTGTTATGGGAATTTGAAGTGCTGCCTCACTTGTTACTCTAACCAAGATCTCCTGCAGCTGACCACTCTTTAATGAAAGCGGAAACAGATACCTGGGGTGAACTAGTGGTCTGGTAGAAGCAGGAAATTGATCACCCATGATCTTGTGAACCGTTGCGGTACCTTTCGAGATTGAGTAAAAGTCGATTCTATCAAGGTAGGGGTTGGCGATTTCGATAATGATCTGGCGGTCTAGCTTACTACTATTGTTAAGTTGGAACTTAAGCCAGTGCGCGCCTTCGTGTTGGCGAAGTCTGATATGTTGCTGTTGATATTGTTTCCACTTGGTCTTAGTTAATGCTTGTTCTGGAGAATAGGCGGTTTCCCTATCATGTAGGTAGTCGATATTTTTGCTGAGCTTTTGCTCTTTAAAATCATTATCGATTTCGAGTTCTAATGCAAAAGCCCAGGAATGTATCAAGGCGATCAAGAAGCCTAAAAATATTGCTTTAAGGCTTTTATAGAAACTATGCTTCATAAGCCACTTGATCTCGACCATTTTCTTTTGCCTGATAAAGTGAACCATCAGCCGCTTTAATGAGTCGATCTCTGTTGGCTAAGCTTTCTGGTATCTCAGCAGCGATGCCAATACTCAGAGTGACGTTTACGCTATGTTGTGAGTTGTTAATCGTATGAGCTGCGACTCGTTCATTTATTATTTTGCCAACAGTAACGGCGCCTTCTAAAGGCGTATTCGGCAGAACAACCACAAATTCTTCTCCGCCATAACGAGCACAAATGTCTGGAGGTCGATTGAGGCACTGTGCAATAGTCTTAGTCACTTCTTGCAAACATAGATCACCAAACTGATGTCCATAGGTGTCGTTGAGCTTCTTAAAATAATCGATGTCCATCATTAGGACGGCAATAGGTTGTTTTTGTCGATAGGCTCGTCGATATTCCGCGGTATAAACTTCATCGAAGTATCGTCGGTTCATTAGCTGAGTTAAACCATCTGTGGTGCTTGCATGTACTAGCTTTTCATTGGCACTTTTAAGCTCATCGGTTCTTTCCCTTACTTTAAGATCCAGATCTTGAGCGAGCCTTGTTTGCGCCTCTTCTCGTAGCGCCCGATCTAAATTCATGCGGTTGGAAAGGGCGAATGCGTAAAGAATAACGCAGAAAGCCATGCCGATAGCAGCAGCATTAGCACCCATCGCGCTACTTGGAATGGTGCCAAAGTTGGTCAAGATATTAATGATAATACCAATACAGGCAACGATGATTGCAGATAAAACATATTGTGCAGGTTGGTAACGTCGTAGGAAAAATACAAAATAAATGACCATCAATAAGATGGCATGAACTAGGGCGCTTACTAAACCAATTTTCAGAACAACTTGATAGGGCGCTACAAATGTCGCAACAAACAACACAACCCCTAGTCCTAGCATGAAATTCATTACACCGTTAAATTTAGGGTATTGCTCTAGGTTTAAAACACATTTAGTAAACTGTGCTGAACAAATTAATGTGCAACAAATACCGAACATAATAAAGAAATCACCCAAGGTGGTGAGTCCTGGCCACACCAAGGCGGTTGGCATGCCGCTTAGACTTAGGCTCACGCAGAGCATCCCAACTACAGAAGCCGAATAATATAAGTAGGCTTTATCGCGGACCGAAAAGAACAGAAACAAGTGATAGACACTGATCGCAAGGAAAAAACCGTAGAGCATGGATCTTGCAAAGGCGGCCTTAAAGCTGGCTTCGATATAATGTTCTTCGTTCCAGATTTGGATTGGAATTCTAGTTGTTGAAATTGTTTGTACGCGGAGCAAAACCATTCGTGTTGATTTTTCTGGAATCGCCAGGGGGGCTAGAAAATCCGCATGACGAATAGGGCGTGAATAGGCTTTGTATTGATCGCCGAGCGGCGTGTGTTTTTCGACCTCACCTAGCGGATTAGTTAGATAGACATCGATATAATCTAAATATGGATTGGCTATCTCTAATATAAGATGTTGTGGTTCTCGGTAACGATTGTTTAGACCAAAACGTATCCAGCGGGCTTCTGGTGAGAATCCAAAGCTCAACGAATCCTGGTCGGATATATTCCAGCCATCGGCGGACATTGCTTCTGCGGGAGCCTCCTCATTGCTGGCAGCTATGCGGTATTCAATTCCTAGCCCCAACTGTTGCTGTTTAAAGAAAGGATCGATAGACAGAGCGACCGCTGTCGAGGCAGGCCGCATGCTATTGTCACCAAAGGCGGCGTTATTGACAGACGCAACTGCGCAGCAGATCGCAATGACTGCTAAATAGGCTAGTTTTGAGAGCGCGAGGTTGGAATAGACCATACAAATAAGCTTAGTCTAAAAAGCATGTAGGGATCAGAATCTAGGTATGAGGCTGTGAGCAAATGATGGTGCGTAAATAGTGTTCTATTGCCTCGAAAAGCAGGCTCTACAAAAATAGTGTTAAACATTGTTGACAGCATCCCGAATTTCTGTGAGAATTCACCCCGCTTTGAACACAGGCCAGCACACTAAGTTGTTGAATTCAAAGTACTTTGCGTCCCGTTCGTCTAGTGGCCTAGGACACCGCCCTTTCACGGCGGTAACAGGGGTTCGAGTCCCC
>JAKSAW010000861.1 GCA_022361455.1 Pseudomonadales bacterium
ACCATTGATACAATAATTGATATGGCAGATGACATGCAAAAGCAGCAATTAACTGAGCTAAAGGATAGCTTTACTGTATTACTTAAAGAACTGTCAGACTGTAACGATATAAATAAAGAGCTACTAGCCACTACTGATTTAATCGTCACAACAACGGGTAACATCAACGTTTGTGACGCTGCAATGTTACAGAGTTTAAAGTCAGGCGCTGTTGTTTGTAACATCGGCCACTTCGATAGCGAAATCAACACGGCTTACATGCGTGACAACTGGGAGTGGGAAGAAGTTAAGCCACAGGTTCACAAAATCTACCGCAACAAAGCCGAGAACGATCACTTGATCCTTCTTTCTGAAGGTCGTTTGGTTAACCTTGGTAATGCAACTGGTCACCCTTCTCGCATCATGGACGGTTCTTTCGCGAACCAAGTACTTGCACAAATCTATCTTTGGGAGCGTAAATTCGCTGACCTTCCTGAAGAAGAAAAGCAAGCTAACTTGTACGTGAAGGTTCTTCCTAAGCAATTAGACGAAGAAGTTGCTCGCGACATGGTTGAAGGCTTTGGTGGTGTGATTACTCAAATGACTAAAGAGCAGGCAGACTACATCAAGGTTCCTGTAGAAGGTCCTTACAAGCCTGAAAGCTATAAGTACTAAAAACTGTTTATAGATCGCAGTTTTATTTAGCGATCGATCGGCCTTAAGGGTTCCTATCCGGGACTCGCTACAAGCCCATCCATGGGCGCTACTCTTTCGACATCCATGTCAAAAAGTGTCCCGGATAGGAACCCTTAAGACCTCTTACAGCGACATAAAAATACACTCCGCATCAGCAACTTAGAATCGGGGTATCAAATGAGCTGTAGGAATTTATAAGTAAAAAGATTTTCCG
Source organism: Pseudomonadales bacterium (assembly GCA_022361455.1). Taxonomy (GTDB): domain Bacteria; phylum Pseudomonadota; class Gammaproteobacteria; order Pseudomonadales; family Ketobacteraceae. The sequence goes on from JAKSAW010000861.1 coordinate 890, forward strand.
GCGGATTTTCGCAGCCGAGCATCGCAGAAAAATTTAGGCTGTCTTGTCTGAGCCCACAGGGCGAGTTACAGCCGTTAAGAGTTTTTTGAGAAGCGCAGGGAACCCAAAGGGCAAGAAAGTTTCCAGAGGAAAGCTTTTTACTTATAAATTTCTACAGCGGCCAGCATGGCACGACCAGAAGACAAGAAAGATTAAAGACTTGAGCCCAAGGAATTAAAAATGAACGCTCAAAAAGACCACGAAAAAAGATTCAGCTTTGAATTCTTCCCACCCAAAACAGACGTGGGCGTCGAAAAACTCAAAAAAGTCCGAGAAGAATTCACCAAAGTAAACCCACACTTCTTCTCAGTCACCTACGGCGCCGGCGGCTCAACCCGCGACCGCACCTACGAAACTGTACTCGGCACCCAAAAAGAAACCGGCATCGAAACAGCACCACACCTATCCTGCGTAGGCGACACCAAAGAACAACTTCGCGACCTCATTAATGACTACAAAGAACAAGGCATCAAACGCATTGTTACCTTACGTGGCGACCTACCCAGCGGCATGGGCGCCTCACTAGGCGAACTTAAATACGCCAGCGACCTCGTTAAATTCATCCGCGACGAAACCGGCGACCACTTTCACCTAGAAGTAGCCGCCTACCCAGAAATGCACCCACAAGCTGCCAACATGCAAGCAGACTTAGATGCATTCAAAGTAAAAGTAGATGCAGGCGCCTCCAGCGCGATCACCCAATACTTTTACAATATCGATGCTTACAAATACTTTATCGATAGCTGCGAAAAAATGGGCATCGACATTCCAATCGTGGTTGGCATTATGCCCATCACGAATTATGAGAATCTAGTACGCTTCTCCGCAACCTGCGGCGCAGAAATCCCTCGCTGGATTAAAGCCCGCTTAGAAGGTTACGGCGATGACCTAGATAGTTTGAAAAAGTTTGGAGAGGAAGTTGTCACAGGCTTGTGTGAAGAAGTATTAGCCCTAGGCGCACCAGGCTTACACTTTTACACCCTCAATCAACTAGAACCGTCCCTTTCTATTTGGAAAAATCTAAATCTTTAAACACCATTTAGATTACTTCACGCCTTTGGAGACAGAAGCCATATCGCTTTTGTCTCCAAACCCTTCAAAACGATTCGATATACGCACCCTACCAGCAATCACGACACGTTTTTTCATGACACCGAATCCAGCTTAGAGAACCAAGGAATAATAGCGGACACTTTTTTCATATGGTCACGATATTCAGGACGTCGCTCAGCACTGCGAACATCCATTAATGGAATACTCACCAAAAAGAACATCGCAGCCATAGAAACCGCACCAGGCATGATCCACCACCAACCTTCCGGATGCGCCGCCAAACCAAATAACATCAACCCAAACCAAAAACTCATTTCACCGAAATAGTTGGGGTGACGGGAATAACGCCATAAACCTGTCTGCATGATTTCTCCAGGCTTCTTGTTCGCCACGAAAGCGTGCAATTGAATATCGGAAACCATTTCAATCAGAATCGCTCCCAAGGTCACTACGAAAGCAATGACATCTAGCCAGTTTAATGGTGCTTCACCAATACACACGGCAGCATAAAGAGGCAAACAACTGGCGAAGACAATCAGCGTAGGAAATAAATGAATACCGCCAAAGTCGGCCAGCAAATTAAACTTACCCGCCTTTTCTTTAATCGGCCCATAGCGCCAATCTTCGTGATGCATACCATCCCAATGGCTCGCCCAATTGGCTGTTAAGCGAATACCCCACAACCACACCAAGATAATCACCATAGCCTGCCTCGCTGGATCTACATTCGGCGAAATATGATAAACCGCCCAATAGACCACAATTAACGGTGGTATCACACTCCAATAGGCATCGTAGAAACTGGAGTTCTTATAGACTCGACTAAACACGAAGATAATGACGGTAGCCACCAAGTCTGCCCATAGGGTATTCCATAAAATATCCCCTTCTAAAAACATCAGACTAAGGACTGCCCCTGCAATAGCAATGACATAAGCAATGGTAATAGGTACGAGATCTCTACTCATTTGAAAACATGACCTTTGTTATGTTTTATTTTTAGTTAGCGTTATTTTAGT
>JAKSAW010000796.1 GCA_022361455.1 Pseudomonadales bacterium
CCCAGAAAAATATTCCTCAAATCCTTCGGTGTCAATTCATTTAAAGGGACGCTGGGATGAGCGATCACAATAATTTCCCGCGCGGCGGTATTCACCGGCTTGGCTTCACCGAGCCTCGCGGGCTGGAATAATAATGACAGAATTAAGGTAACCATAGTGTCCGGTCAAAAATTATAGGAGGCTTTTGCGGCAAACAGGAACCAGTCTCGGGCCATCACCGGAACAGGGGGGTCGGCAATTCGTGAAGTGCCGTCGATCCAGTGTCCTTCTGCCTTGAGAGTCAGTTGGTTTGAGAGGTCGTAGCGGATACTCAATGTGTGGTCTTTTGTCCAGGCCAGGTGTGCCGGTAATCCTCGTGACTCGAAACCTGTCCCGTCCTTGTCCTCAGCATCGGTATAAGATACATCGTAATTGTAACTCAGTTCAATCCGTTCAAGCAGATGATATGCGGTAAGAATATACCAACCGACGGGGTTGAACCTTAGATCATGGGGCAGAAGTTCGCCTCTCGCCGTCAAATCGATATCCTTCCACTCGGCCTGGACGGTAAAGTCCTCGTACACGTATTCAAGGGAGAGTGTTGATAGAGCAATCCTATCTAACTCAGCAAAGACCATATCATTCAGTTCGGGAACGAGGACAGTCGCATCTCCTACAACGGCACTGACACCTAATCTTACACCCGTCAGTGGTGTTTCCCAGACCAAAGAACCACCGTTGATGTGATGGAGATCGATTTCGAAAGCGGCATCGGGTGAATTGGGAAAGGGCCCCAACTCGCTAAGAAAGGTCTGTAGTATGGGAAGGTTTTCGTCCAGGTCCACCGTCCCGACAAACAGTTCATAATCCAGATGACCCGCCAGATTTCCGAAGACAGCAAAGCCTTGATATGCAAGGGTTAAATCTCGGAACTCTTCGTCATACACGCTTTGGGGCTGGAAAATGCTAGGCCGTAAAAAATCCGCATCCCGCTCTCGGTTGTACATGCCTAAGGGCATCTTTATCAACCCCGCGCGGAAACCCAAGTAATCCCATTTCCGATATTCACCGAAGCCCCAATCGATTTGAGGGTCTAAATTGCCTAAATTTCCCAGATCGCGGGCGAATATCTGGAGACCCAAACGAATATCGTCGGCGGGG
>JAKSAW010000797.1 GCA_022361455.1 Pseudomonadales bacterium
AAACAAGTCTTTTTCAAAGCGCGTTGCCCTAGTTAAGGTATTCGATGGGCATATTTGTTGGTTGGAGGCGCTATGAATATAGATGATTATTTCCAAGAACTATGGCGGGGTTACACTGAAGTAACGCCGCAAGCACAACAGATTCACGAAATAATCCACGCCCACAATGGCCATGTGATAAATGATCATGTGGCTTTTCGAACGTTTAACCGATCACCGATTGATATTAATTCGCTGGAATCCAGCTTTCTAGAAATGGGTTACAGCCAATTCGATGAATACATTTTTCCTAATAAAAAACTCCGTGCCCGAGCCTATGTGCATTCCGATGAGCTTCAGCCAAAAGTTTTTCTAAGTGAATTACAGTTAGAGTCATGTACACAAGGCATGCAATCGATAGTCGATGGCCTGCTAGAAAACACTGAATTCCCTAATAAGATTGATGCAGAACTTTTTCTACAAGGTCGACTATGGCCAACGATTGATTGGGACTGTTACCAGAGTCTGCTCACAGAGAGTGAGTACGCCGCTTGGCTGAGTGTGATGGGTTTTAGAGCGAATCACTTTACGGTTTTCGTTAATAAACTCAGTAAAAATCGCTCCCTCGATGAAGTGATAGAGCTAGTGCAATCACTTGGTTTACAAATGAATCAATCTGGTGGCCTTATTAAAGGCAATGCCCTGGTTGGATTGCAACAGGCTTCAACGCTAGCCGATACCATAGAAATGGAATTTGCCCAAGGCGACATTCATGCTGTGAAAAGTTGTTATTACGAATTCGCGCTTCGTTACCCCGATGAACAAGGTAATCTTTATCAAGGCTTTGTAGCGGATAGCGCGGATAAAATATTCGAGTCCACCCATCAAAAACTAGCCAATATGTAATGCGCGCTCAGGCGCTGCTTTGCTAAGGAGGCGGCGATGACTAATCCACGAAAAGTGGCCATATTGGGGGCGGGGAAAATAGGCGGAGCAATCGCAAAATTGCTTCACCATAGTGGCGATTATGCTGTGACTGTATATGATCAACACAGTGACGCTTTACAGCTCTTAGAAAAACAAGTTCAAGTAAATACCCAAGTATTCGCTATCACCGATGTGGACACGTTGGTGTCTACGCTCTCTCCATTCGACGCCGTTGTTTCAGCCTGCTCCTACGATGTAAATGTGCTAATAGCAGAAGCGGCGTTAAAAGCTGGCATTAGTTATTTCGACCTTACAGAAGATGTCGCTACCACCGAAGTGATTAGAACCTTATCTACCAGCGCCCGAGATGGTCAGATCTTTATGCCCCAGTGTGGCTTAGCGCCCGGTTTTATTGGTATTTTGGCGGCATCCTTGAGTCAGCAGTTTGAAAAGCTAGACACTATTAAGATGCGTGTTGGCGCATTACCTAAGTATCCTTCGAATCGCATGATGTACAACCTTACTTGGTCAACCGACGGTTTGATCAATGAGTACTGCAATCTTTGTGATGCTATAGAGGATGGCCATCGTATCAAGCTGATGGCATTGGAAGGCTTGGAGTGTTTTTCCTTGGATGGGCTGGAGTATGAGGCTTTCAATACCTCCGGTGGACTTGGCACACTATGCGAATCCCTGGAAGGCAAGGTGCGTGAACTCAATTACAAAACTGTGCGCTATAAGGGGCATCAATACCTGATGCAATTTCTCATTCAAGAATTGCAGTTAGGAAAAAATGATCGCCGTGCGATTCTAAAGCAAATTCTCGAAACATCCATTCCCATGACGAAGCAAGATGTGGTTCTTACCTTCGTGACCGTTAAAGGTTGGCGCGATGGAATGTTGGAACAGATTACCGACGCTCGCAAAATTTACTACACACCTTTGTATGGTGAAGATTGGAGCTCAATTCAACTATCTACCTCAGCTAGTTTATGTGCCGTGGTCGATTTGTTTTTCGAGAAACAGTTGCCACAAAAAGGTTTTGTGAAACAGGAACAAGTAGACTTGAATTTGTTTTTGGCTAATCGATTTGGGCAGTATTATCAAACCAATGAACCAACCCTTAATCCTTAAGGAGTTTGATGATGTGGGATTCTGCGACTGAAAGTTTGAACACATATCTAAATGCGAATCAGGAATATCCGGCTGCTGTGATTGGTGGCATGGCATTTTATGGCAAAGAAACTTTTGCTGTTACTTCGCCAGTCGATGGAAAAATCTTGGCAAATGTCGGTGTCTCTGAAGCTGAATATGTTACCGAAGCCGTTAGTATGGCTCACGAAAGCTATAAACTTTGGCGCCAATTACCGGCCCCAAAGCGAGGAGAGTTAGTGCGAGTGATGGGCCTTATTGCTCGCGAACAAAAAGAATCGTTGGCTCGATTTATCACTCTAGAAGCAGGAAAGACATGGCAAGAAGCGCTTGGAGAAGTTCAGGAATTAATTGATATATGTGATTTCGCAGTAGGTTTATCACGACAGTTATATGGTTTGACCATCGCTACAGAACGCCCTGAGCATCGTATGATGGAGCAGTGGCATCCGTTAGGCGTGGTTGGCATTATCACCGCCTTTAATTTTCCAATGGCTGTGTGGGCTTGGAATGCCATGCTGGCCCTAGTGTGTGGAAATACATTAGTTTGGAAACCCTCAGAAAAAACACCTCTGTGTGCCTTTGCTTGCCATCAGTTGGTTCAGCAAGCTCTAGAACGTTTGGGTTGGGAGGCAGATTACCCTAGCTTAAGCAGCGTTATTAATGGAGATCAAGCTATTGGCAAATCGCTTTGTGAGAATTCGAGAGTGCCCTTAATTTCAGCCACTGGTTCAATTCCCATGGGAAAATTTGTGGCGCAAACGGTAGCGGCTCGTTTGGGGCGGTCATTGTTAGAGTTGGGCGGTAACAACGCCATGATTATTACTGAGCACGCTAATTTGGATTTGGCCCTTAAAGCTGCGGTTTTTTCAGCTATTGGTACTTCTGGGCAGCGTTGTACTTCATTGCGACGTTTATTTTTACATGAAGCTATTTATGATGAATTCTTAGCAAAGATGTTGGATGCCTATGGCACAATTCGAATCGGTGATCCAAGAGATGAAAACAACCTTTTGGGGCCACTCATTTCTGAAGGCGCTTTCAACCAATTCCGATCAGCTTTGCAGGGTATTCAAAATCAAGGTGGTAAACTGATATTTGGTGGACAACGAATTACCGAAGATCTGCCGGAAGGTTATTATGTTCAACCTGCGATTGTTGAAGCAGATCCAGAAATGAATTTAGTTATGCAAGAAACCTTCGCGCCATTACTTTATGTGTTTAAGTTTCATGATTTGGCCGATGCAATTCATTATCACAATAATGTACCCCAAGGTCTTTCGTCTGCCATATTTACCGACCATGTTCGCGAGGCTGAATTATTTCTGTCAGCTAATGGATCTGATTGTGGTATTGCTAATGTTAATATCGGTACCTCCGGAGCAGAGATAGGTGGTGCCTTTGGTGGCGAAAAAGAAACCGGGGGAGGGCGAGAGTCTGGATCTGATGCTTGGAAAAACTACATGCGTAGAGCCACCAACACGATTAACTACGGAACGGATATTCCTCTCGCTCAAGGTATTAAATTTAACTTATAGACTCAAATTCTTTTCTTTCATGAATTAGTTTCAGCATCTTCAATGCAAAAGGTTTACAAAGTAAACCTTTTGCTCTAAGCTTTTCCTTAGTTACTACAACATTCTAATAACAGTAGAACATTAGGGTCGCATAAATCTTGAATGTGAAAGCCAAGAGCATGTGATTCTAGGTTTGTATACGATGGAGGAAGAGGGATGACGGGCA
>JAKSAW010000798.1 GCA_022361455.1 Pseudomonadales bacterium
AGCGACAAGCAATGCCACCAGCATCATGCCCATACCGAAAATCCAAATAAATAGAGTGACCGGTAGGGAGGAGAGTGTGACGCTTTTACCTTCAACGTAGTTGCGTAACACGAAAATAATTAAAACCATCCAACCGACAACTGAACCGAAAACATAGAGGGTTCCAGTAAGGTAGAACAGATAGGTCAGGGCGATACCGGCCGATATTATCTGTATCTCTGTGGATGGTTTTGCTTGCATTGCTTGCTTGTCTCCGCAACGAATAGATGAATTATCGTTAAGGAGTGCAGGCTCTATGCCAGCTTTGATTCGTTACTTAAGTTGCTGATCTTGTTGGTAATAAATTAATTAGGTCGTGAATTTCGAAACGCCGTCGAAGAGCCTATGTGCATTTTGCAAATAAAAACTAGGATCGATTTAGCAGTTTAGAAATTAGGAAGTCACGCTGCCATAGGATCAAAATCATCGCCGTTACAAAGATATAGCCAACCAAAGCACCCAGTACCGCGATTTTCAAACTAGGTGATGTTTTTTTGTATGGCTCAGTAGGAGAAGCAAGCAGCTGCACAACGGGGTAAGATGCGAAAACATCGGCTTTCCCTGCTTCTAGGTCTGCAGCGGCGGAGGTATAGACTGCTTCTGCCAAGCTATGATCTCGTTGTAAGCGTTCTAACTCTTTTGCTTCGCGGGCTAAGATCTTTAGTCGGTCCTGCTCTCGATCATAAGAGCTTTCCATTTTTTCTACCCTGGCATCTAACCCTTTTAGTTGCGCGTAGGAATCAATGAGCTGGCGGAACAATGATGCTCGTTCTGGGCTCGCACTTAAGTTAATGCTGTGTAGCATATTGGCGTTGCTGTTACCTAATAGCAACGCTGCTCTTTTAAAGGCTGCTTGTTCTGCTTTCTTAAGCCTTTTTTCACTGGCTTTGATTTTAGGATGGTTTCTTCCCCACATCGAAAGATACTCACTTGTAAGCTTCGCACTTTCATCCAGTTCCTTGATGTGGCCCATAAATTGAGTGTCTGTTTGCAGCAGAAAAGCTTTACCTGCGACATCGGGAGAAACCCCAAGGTCATAGCTCAATTGATTCACCTGATTTTGCTTCGAATCTTGCTCTGCCTTGGCATAAAGAATATCTCCGTGTAGCTGCGACACTTGAGCCATTACCTGATCCAGTTGATCTTGAGAGATAAGCAGTGCTCGTTGCTGAAACTCTATCAAGGCTTTGCGAGTTTGGTTTAAGCGCTCGCGATATTGATCTAGCACGCGAATAATACTTTGGTCACGTCTCAGAGCTTCGTCTGCTCGCAACTGATCTAAATGATCTTGAAAGGCGTTGTAGAGAGCCCAAGTTTTATCATAGGCCCGTGAGCCGCTGGGACCATTAAGCGTCACTTCAATGATGCTTGTCTGTTGGGTTAGTAACACTTTAGGCATTGAAAATTCTTCATAGCTAACGCCCACGACGTTAGCTGCTGCTTCTATTACCGCACGGCTTTTTATCATTTCTTTGTAGTTAACTCGTGGGTTAAAGCTCGCTTGAGAAAAAGGCGATTTAGTTTGCGACTTTGCGCTACCCACTTCATCGATCTGAACAGAGCTGCTAGAACCGGAGCCTGGTAGTACCAGCGCCATTTCGCTGCTAAAAACAGGCTGCTTTTTAAGATAAATGATCACCATGCATGTAATAAGAAAGTAGCTAATCAGCGCCCAAAACAAATAGGGACTTCTTAAAACCTGAAGGATCCTGCCGCGACGAATATCCTCGTCAGTGGGTATTTTAAGTTGTTTGTAAGATTCTACTGCAATCATTGTATTCACCTATAACGCGCGTAGTGGCGACAGTACTTCCATAACGCCACGAGCTACGTCTCTCAAATTGGTCACATCGGAGTCGTAGCAAGCCACTGCGTCGTTGGGCATTAAATATGGATTGGCTAAATCGTTGTGTGCTTGACGCATCAGCTCTTCAACTGAGCGCTCAATTACTTGAATTTGTCCGGTTAACGGGTTGTTGCTAGCTAAAACTACTTTTCGAGGGGCGTTTGTCCATTGCGTACCACCGACGCAGTTTGCGGACACTGCCGCTTGTAAAAGCCTAGAGCCATAGGGCAGGTTGCTGCTGTAGCGACCAACTGCACCATTGGCGTTTGATGCCGAAGGAATGATTAAGTTGGACATGAAGACGCGAAAACCCTTTGGTGTAATTTGACTCGGTCTCACCAAGTTTCTTTGGAAGCAGCCAGTGCTAGGAACCACGATTTGGTCTCCGGCAATTAAAGGCACATCAGTCACTTGCTGGCCGGTAAAGATGCCGCTTAAGTCCAATTCCACCTGCCAGCCATCGCGAATTAAGATCACTTGATCTAATTTAGCGTCAGGGCGTATTCCAGATGCTGATCGGAGCGCCTCAGATAGCATGCGGGTATTAGAGTGGTCTCCAAACGCGTTCAATCTATCGAGGCTGCGGGAATTGCTATTTTTTGCGTTGATGTATTTTCGGCCCGGCTCAAAGACCGCACCCATTACAGTGATGTCGATTTCCGACCATTCCAATACATGAACATGGATTGAGGTTGTGGCAGGCTGAAAGTACTCGTTTTTAATCAGTGCTAGCTCAATTTTCTCGGCCGCTTCATAGTTGCTTAAACCATGTAGTTTGATGGGCCGAAGGTAGGGCAGGTTGATATAGCCGCTTGAATCAAGGATATATTTGCCGCTGAAGCCATCGCCATTTTCGATATTTAGTTCGATCATGTCGCCAGGGCTTAACGCTAGTTCTTGGCTGATCAAATCACGGCGGGTTACCCCTTGCCTAGAAAGCAAGGCAGCAGGGGAGATCACTGAATCGACACGAAAGTTAACGGGCGCATATCGGTTATGGCTTTTGCTGCAATCTAGGTCTGAAGCGAACACGGTAGAAGCATGGTATTGGTGAATAATGTTTTCACCGGGCTCTTCAATCGTTCCGTATAGCTTTTTAGAAGGATTCTTCGGAGTTTCGATTGCGTGATGTTGAGTGCAACCTGCGATTAGCTGACTCACCAACAACAGTAAAAGCAACAAGAATGGATCTTGTTTGCCTGTTTGTGATTGTTGAGTGAGCCTGTTCATAACGCCTCCAAAAATTTAAGTCATGGAGGCTACCGCAATATCTGTGCCAGCTGCTAAGTGCTTGAAATTTTGAGAAGTCCTATTTTGAGCTTGTCTGATATTCGCAATATGCAAAACGCAAAAAGCTAAAAATTGAAGTGAGTCAGTTGTGGCCAACCATCTTCGAAGAGACGCAAATAAATCAACATTGCTGCCAAAATGGCAATGATCAACCAGGTCCAAATCATGGGTGAAGTTTTTGGATGCTTTTCATGTGGGGCCGTGGGTTGGCTGCCAAGTTGCTTCAATTGCTGATCGATATGCGTTTGGATCATGAGGTAGTTTTTTCTATTCGCTCGCCAGCTGACATCGAAGAAATCACCAAAAACGGGTACCAGTCCTACCAAAAGCTCGATCCCGATATTCAGCAACATTCTAAATATTTGCCGACCGGAAACCCCAATGCGTTGCGCTTGGAAGACGATGTAGCTACTAAGAATCGCACCCAAGGCGTCGCCTATAACGGGCAGAAAGCCTAAGATTGCATCCCAGCCGATGGTGATGTTAGTGCCAGGTATTGTAAAAGCGTCATCTAATAATACGCTTAAACGTTTTAAGTGCTTTTCCTTTGCCCTTAGGTAGGCTATTTCTTCCTGCTGCTTACGCTGATCCATAATTCCCTGAGATATTGATTTAAGACAGTGATTTAGCGAATAGTCTATCACACTGATTTATAATGATTTAACGGTAACAACACTTTGCCACAATTTAGGTATTCTACTAGCAGATTCGCAGTGTGATTTAGGAGCAAATATAGCATGACCCGTTACGCAAATAGCGCGTTAGAGGCCGTTTTAGGGATTCAGTCTGGGCAAAATATCTGGGTTCACTCCATGGCGGCAACCCCATGGAAATTGCTGGAGGCTTTGGCGGAGCATTCCTTAAACCATAAAGACATTGCCCTGTACCAGCTCCATCTTGAGCACGCGGAATGCCTAACTGATGCTATTAATGGCGGCCATTTGTTACCTAGAGCCTACTTTGCCAGTCATTATAATCGAGCCTTAATTCAAGAGGGGATTGCGGACTATATTCCTATTTCGCTATCGGAAATTCCGCGTTTGTTTCGTACAGGTCAACAGCCGATTAATGTGGCTTTGATTCAAGTGGCTCCTCCAGATAAGCATGGTATCTGTTCTTTGGGTATATCTGTTGAAGCAACTCGCGCGGCTTGTGAAATAGCAGATGTGGTGATCGCCCATATCAATCCCTTAATGCCTCGTACCTATGGTGATGCCTTTATCAAACTCGACCAAATTGATATCGCCTACGAAGAAGCCGTACCCATGACGGAACACATACCGGCGCCACTAAGCGAAACTAATCGCTTAATTGGTGAAAAGGTGGCGAGCTTGATTGGCGATGGTGATTGTTTACAAATGGGGATTGGCGAAATACCCGATGCAACGCTCGCTTGCTTGGGAGATCGTAAGCATCTTGGTATTCATACCGAAATGTTTTCCGATGGAGTGATAGAACTTTGCCGAACTGGAGTGATTGATAACGCTAAGAAACGTAAGCATGCTGGCAAGTTGGTTACAGGATTTGTGATTGGCAGTCAGCGACTTTATGACTTTGTCGATGATAATCCGGAAATTGCTTTTTTAGATATTGAATATATCAACAACGTTAGGGTGATTTGTCGTAACCCTAATATGGTCAGTATTAATAGTGCATTGCAGGTGGATTTATCTGGCCAGGTGTGTGCAGATTCCCTAGGTACTCATATTTATTCTGGCGTTGGTGGCCAGTTTGATTTTGTATTGGGTTCCAGCCTTTCGGAAAATGGTCGTTCTATATTAGCGTTTCCCTCCACAGCGGGCGGTGGGAAATATTCTAGAATCGTACCGGTTCTTGCGTTAGGATCGGGCGTGGTGACACCGCGAGGTAATGTTCACTACATTGTGACTGAATTTGGTATTGCATGCTTAAAAGGTAAAAGCTTACGAGCAAGAGCCAAAGCATTAATTGAAATTGCCCACCCTGATTTTAGAGAAGAATTATCAGCACAGGCCTATGAGTACTGGAAACTAACGTTTTAATGCGAACAAGCTTATTGTTGATAATTTCATGGCTTTGTCTGAGCCAGCTTGCTGTTGCCCATGACTTGGGTGACGGTGCACATATCACCACAATCTTCACCAAAGTTCCTGCTGAATCTAATGCAGGTTCAGATAATGCTGCAGCCAAAAAATCCTATTCCACATCAGTTCAATGGACAATGGATATCACGCTGCAGGAATTACTGAGCGAATTTCCTGAGTATGATATCGATGAGAATGGTCGCTTAACTTCCATTGAATATGGCGCTATCGATGCACGCAAAGTTGCTGAGTATGTTAGAAGCCATTTAAACATAGCGGCTGATAGCAAGCCCTGTGAACTAGCTATTGAACGTTACGATATTGTCACTCATAAACGGGCTGACTTTTTGCAGTTCCCATTACTGGTGAAATGCTCCTCCTTAGATTATCACTTAGCGGTTGACTACAACCTTTTCTTTGCTGAAAACCCTTATCATCAAGGAACCTGGAGTATCGTGTACTACGATCAACCCAGCATTCTTTATTTTTGGGAGGATGAGCGCCAGCGAGAATTTGAACTTGCCGAGCGAAGCCTGGCTGCAGTAGTTGGAGAATTCTTCTTAAAAGGCATGCACCATATCGCCATCGGTTTCGACCATATTCTGTTTTTGTTTTCCTTGTTGCTAACCTCCGTGCTGATGAGAAGTGAAGGGCGTTGGTTAGGGGTGACCACTCAACGGGAAGCCTTGTGGAACCTGTTTAAGATTATTACCGCGTTTACCATCGCTCATACTATTACGCTGACCATGGCGGTATTGAATTGGGTGCCACTACCAAACGCAGTATTGGTAGAGTCATTAATCGCCTTAAGCGTGATGGTGATGGCGTTTAATAATCTAAAGCCGATTATTCGTAGGGTGTATTTTGTCACTTTTGCATTCGGGCTGGTCCATGGCTTTGGCTTTGCTAATGTGCTGCTGGAGTACGACTTATCCGCTGGTGCGCTGGGGTTATCCTTATTCGCATTCAATATTGGGGTAGAAGCAGGGCAGTTGCTAATCGCCGCGCTGGTCTTTGTTCCCCTGTTTTATGCCCGCAATTCTCAATTTTACCTGTCTCGCTTTATGCCAGGACTATCGCTATTGATTATGGCGATGGGTGGCCTATGGCTCTCTGAAAGGCTCGGATTTCTGGCTCTGTAGGCAAAGTCAACGGCCGTGACCAGTTCCTTTGTTTGAGTTTTGTAATCAGGGTAAATAAATAAAAATCAACAGTTTACGAGAACCTTGAAGTCACAAAAAAGGGTGGATTCGAGGGTTTTTGGCCTATATAGTTCGCGCCCAATTGTCGGACACTGCTTAGTTTATAAGCAAGTTAAGCCGCTTAACAATTTCGTTAGAAATAGTCAGTTGTTAGCAGTAGAGGCCTACCGAATGGACGTACAACAGTTCTCGAACATCTCTCTTTACGTGTGTGTGAGTGGTTTGATTCTTTATATGTTCTTTATCATGTTCAAACTGGCTCAAGAGTCAAAAGCAGGCAAAATGGGTACAGCGGCCATCTTCGGTTGCCTTGGCCTAGGTATCTTTGGATTTGTCGCTAAAGAAGTACTCACCGTGGTGATGACGGTATAGAGCTATAGCCAAGATTAAAGCACTACAGCAAGTTTCTTAAAAAGCCTCTTCAAGAGGCTTTTTTTATGCCTGCTATAGTCTTATAAACTCAACTTTTAAGTCCACCGAGTACCTAACAATGCCCCAGGAAATTGAACGGCAGTTTCTTCTAACGGAATTACCCGACAATTTAGAAGATTGCCCAAAGCTGTCTATGCGGCAGGGCTATTTGTCCGTGTCTGAAGAGCGAGAGGTACGTATTAGAGAGGAGGGTGATCGTTACACCCTTACCGTAAAAACTGGCCAAGGGGCGGTTCGCGAAGAAATTGAGACACCTTTGCAAAGGCAGCAATTTGAGGACCTTTGGCCGGCAACAGAGGATAAGCGCCTTATTAAAACCCGCTACTTTTTTCCTTTAGATGATCTTACCGTGCACATCGATATTTATGCCGACAAGCTTGAGAGTTTGAAAGTGGCTGAAGTAGAGTTTAGCTCTGAAGCCGCTTGTAACGCTTTTGTACCTCCTGAGTTCTTTGGGGAGGAGGTCACGTCAATTGGCGGCTTCTTTCATTTAAATAAAGTTCTAGAGAAGCTTTAGTCAGCCAAACCACTTCGACTCATAAGTTTGAATGTTCGCGTTTTCGTTCGTTGCCGCTAAAAAGCTAAATGCCCGTGAATAATAATGCAGGGCAGCGGTTGCCAGATCATAGGCTGTTAAGTTAATCAAATCGTTTTGTTTTGCCAGTATCTGAACGTAGTATATGAAACAATAGTGAAACATTTTTTGAGTTGAAGTTGTTTATCTATTGCACTATGTTTTGTTCAAAATGGAATCTAATCGTAAGGACACGGCCAGATGAAGCATCTCACTTATTGCCTTCTAAGCTTAATCTCTCTCAATGTACTGGCATTTACACCGGGCACGAATACCTATTGGTCGTTTTGTTCAATCCCTTTAACCAATAACGAATGCCAGATTCCTAATGTAGAGGGCGATTACTTTAATCGATCTTTCACAAGTCCTCTTGAAGCGTTCCAATATTTAGATGAGAAGGTCTACTTTAACGAACTTCCCATTGTCGACCATTACTATCGCTATCAGGTGCAATGGGATTCAAATCACAACCCCTACCCACTGCCTCCTGATAACAACTTGGTGGGATTGCTGGCTGAATATCAGCTAGTGTCCAACGATGGAACTATTTCACAGGGAGGCATCCGTCAGCTAGTAGTTTATAAACATTCCCCAAATTGCACGTCATTTGAGAGTTGCCACTATGAACCACTGGATGAAGGCGATAAGGAATGCGATAGTGGAAAGTTCGTCGGTAATCCTATCAACGTCTCGTCTGGAACTAAATACCAAAAAGAAACGGATTATATCTCTAGCAAAAGAGATTCCGATTTAAGGTTTGTTCGCTATTACCAAACGAAAGTGAACAGCGGCAAGTATGTCGGTGCTTCATGGAGCCACAACTTCAATAGAAACATTGCATTAGCTCCCGCATATCCTTCTACTGATATTTTTGATTTTGATTACTTTGATAATGGCGGGTTATCAGAAGGTCAAGCGCTATATCAAGATCAGTTGGGGAATAAAGTACTCTTCGATACGGTTGACGGCGAATTGCGATCATACTCAGAAGCGGGGCATGTAATCACGATTCAGCGCAATCCTGATGATTCCATTGACCTCATTCGACTGCGTAAGAAAAACGGTGACACCGAAGAATTCAATAACGAGGGCATTTTATCGAAGATCATTACGACCAACGGCTTTACCTACTCTCTAGAGCACTCAGCGAGTGAAACACTAGTGACAACCGCAAGTGGGGAGTGGTTGCGCATTGTAAAGGGTGAAAACGGTCCTTCGTCTCTAGTGACACCCGACTTAACGATTGGATATACCTACACTGACATCGGCATGCTAGAGACCGTCACCTACGCCCCTGGCACCGAGAGCGAATCCACGCTGACTTATCTCTATGAGCATGATCAATACGGTGACCTATTAACAGGTACCATTGATGAGCGTCACAGACGCTACAACACGTGGTCTTACGATGCTAATGGGTTAGTAACCTATAGCGGCTTGGGTTCTGCTGATGTCAACGGGAATAGAAAGGAAGAGTTCAGCGTTAATCCGTTAAATGCATTCACAACGTCCGTAGACAATCCCTATGGTAAAGAGTCCGAACACCATTTTGAAACGATTAGAGGCGCAAGAAAGCTGACGCGCATCGAGGGTAAAGCCAGCTCAAACTGCCTTCCTTCAGATGGGTATCTTTCTTATGATGCACTTGGTCAAAAGGATAAGGTCACCGATGCTCGGGGCTATGTCACAGACTATGATATTAATGATCAAGGTTTCCTAGAACAGAAGATAGAAGGTTTAACTTGGCTTGATCCGCAAACCAGAACGCAAACCACCGTTACCCCTGAAACTCGTACCACTACCTATACTTGGATACAAGAAACTCGCCAAGTGGACGTGGTCACTACTGAAAATCTAATTATCGATTACGATTATTACCCGACAACACATCGCCTACAAAAAATCACTCAAACGGATCGCACCGCCTACACGAATGCACTGGGTGTCACGACCAGTCAAACGCGTGTGTGGAATTACGCTTATAACTATCACAACAGCGCTGAACTACCCGTTGATGTTATTGTTAATACCATGACCATTGATGGTCCATTACCGGGTACCGACGATAGCGTTATTTATCAGTGGGATATTGATGGCAATTTAACATCCATCACCAATGAAGAAAGTCATTTAACGCAGTTTTCAGATCACAACGGTCGCGGTCAACCACAAACCATTACCGATCCCAATAACATCATTACCCGAATAACTTATCATCCACGCGGCTGGGTAGAAACCATCACTGTCGAGGATCCAGATCGGGTCACAGCCGAGGATTCAACCACCGCCTTTGCCTGGTATGAGAATGGCACCCTGCAACGTATCACTCAGCCTGATGGTAGTTACTTACACTACGAATATAACGATGCGCGTCATCTCACGGAAATCAGCAACAATTTGGGTGAAGTCATCACCTTTACACCGGATGAGATGGGCAATTGGACATTAGCGGAAACGAAGGATGTGTCCACTACCATTCAGCGTCAGCAACAACACGCTTTTGATGAACTTGGCCGGTTGATGGATGTACTTGGTAACTATCAGCAACACACCCATTACGACTATGATGAAAGCAATAATCTTAACGGTATTGAAGAACAGGGTGCTACCCGGCTCCTGACGACAACACTCAACTACGATGCGCTGGATCGCTTGGCTGAAGAGATTAGGCCGATTAATTATCTCGTTAATGGCGTTGAAACTTCGGCGGATGTGAAAACGACTTATACCTATGACGCCTCCAACAAGCTCACCAGCGTGACGGACCCTGAAAACAAAGTCACCACCTATTGGAATAATGGATTTGGGGAACGTATTCGCACCATCAGTCCAGACACACAGACCACCGATGCATGGTTTAATGAACAAGGTAATCTCACCGACAAGATCGATGCGAGAGGTGTGCGCTCTACCTATCACTATGACGATCTAGGGCGTTTAACGCATATTGAGTATCCAGCCAACACATCACTGGATGTTCGCTATTTCTATGATGAAGTCACCACCAATAATCCCTATGCTCGTGGCCAGCTCACTCGTATGACTGACCCCAGTGGCTCCACCACCTTGATCTACGATCACCGTGGAAACCTAGTCGAAGAGACTCGTGTCATTGATGGCGATAGCAACACGGTGAAATACGTTTATAACCTTGCGAATAAGCTCACCCAGATTACCTATCCCAGTGACCGGATTGTTAATTATGAGCGCAACGATGCGCTAGGTAGGACCACGAGAGTGACCACCCAAAAAACGGCCAACGATACTGAGGTTGTGTTAGCCAGTAATCTTAATTACCTACCCTTCGGGCCAACCAGTTCCGTGACATTAGGCAACAACCTTATTCAGCAAACGCCCTACGACTTGGATTATCGCCTAGATAAAATTTTGACAGGTTCGGTGTTTGATCTAAATATTGACTATGATCGCTTCAATAATGTGAATGCGCTGACGAACTCTATCCGGCCCTCACGAAGCCAGACCTTTGTGTATGATGACTTACACCGCTTACAAGATGCCTATGGGTCCTACACCAATGGTATTGACCATATTCACTACGAATTTGATTTGCTCGGCAATCGTCAATTGGTTCGTTCTAGCGCCAATAGCACAACCGTCTATGAAGACACTTATGCGTATTACCCCGACACCCATCGATTATCGGGAATAACGCGAACAACAAGCAGCGACACTCAGTCTAGAAGTTTTGGGTATGATAATGCTGGAAACCTTTTAACCGAAACCACATTTGCAGGCGATCAGCGCTCCTATACGCACGCAGAGAATGCGCGTTTAATTCAGCTCTCAGAAAATACGTCAGTATTAGGTGATTATGTTCACAATGGCCTGGGGCAGCGTGCATTTAAAACAGTAGGCTCAGAGACGCATCGTTTTCACTTTGGACTAAACGGTGAACTGCTCGCGGAAAAAGGCTTTGATGCGGATATTCTCGGTCGGGAATATGTGTATCTTCATGGGCGATTATTAGCCGTCATGGATACCTGTGAAGAAGGCGTTTGCACCACCCCAAGCGCAGCGCCACAAGCTAAATCAGCGAAAGCAAGCCCACAGAAAAGTTCTTCGTCCTCTGAATCTTCTTCAGGAGACTTGATGGTTATGGGTGGCTCAACAGGCATTGTCTGGTTGATGGCTTTGTTAACGCTAGGCATTATCCGAAAAAACTTCTCATGGACTCGATTGAATATCAAAGCACTATCGATCCCTTTGCTAGCGGTTTTTGTTAGTGCTTGTGGCGGAACGAACACAGAAACAGTCATATACTTCGCACATAACGACCATCTCGGCACCACAAAGGTTTTAACCAATGATGCGGGTACGCCCGTTTGGGAGGGTCACGCTGACCCATTTGGTGAAACCGAGATCACGATCGCAGATGTGGAATTCAATCAGCGGTTTCCGGGTCAGTATTACGACAGTGAGAGTGGAATACACTATAACTACTATAGGGATTATGATCCAAGTTTAGGTCGTTATATCCAAAGCGATCCGATTGGTTTAGCTGGGGGGAGTAACACCTTTGCTTATGCTAATCAGAATCCCGTCGCCTATACTGATGAACAAGGCCTTTATGCGAATATTGTAGTTGGGACAGGGATTCGAATTGTTGGTGGTCGAGCAGGAGGTCAAGCTGTCTCTCGCGGACTGAGAAAAGCGATTGGTCCAGTAGGTGGAACTATTGCAGCTTGTTTGCTAACTGGATACTGTTCCACAGAAGGAGAGAATGAAAACTCAGCTTCGAATCCTTCATCTGCTATGGGAAGTTCAACAGGGGATCCTGGCTGTGATCCAGATGATCCATTGTGCTTAAATGAAGGGCCTTCCTCTCAGGAATGTCCCATCGTAAATAAAGCAGTAAATTCTAATCTACCACATGCCGCAGAACGAGCTGTAGAAAGAGGTATATACCCAACTCAATCAGCAGCAAGAGAGGGTTTGAAATCACTTTCAAAAGATATTACAAAGAACAAATCATTCCCCGCAGGATCTATTGTCGATCCTACAAATCCAACAAGAGTTTTAGCACCTGTTGGTAATGGAGGAAGAGCAGTCTATCATGTTGCAAGCAATGGAACAGCTAAACTAAAAACAGTATTAATTTCGAGGTAAATAATGAGTCAAAGAATATCTCTAAAATGCGGGGATGATCCAGACGTTGCTTATTTAATTCTACCCAAGCATCCTGGGGAAGGATCTAAATCAGTAGTAAAAGAGCAAAAAGATCTTCGAACTCTAATTGAGAACTACAAAGGTCCTGATGTCTACCTGGATTTCGATCAAAATGGTATACTGATTGGAATCGAGATAATTGCTTAGTCTAGTAGAGACCAAAGTGAATTTTAGCTATCTCTTCTTTAATATGTGAATGATATGACACCAAAAGAGATACTATATGGAATACTTAGCCGAGCTCTGATGGACATCCGATCTGCTGCGTATGAAAAAAAGAATCATGAATCAATATTTAAAGTCGCTGACTTAATCCATAACCTCCCATTGACGCTCCAAAGTATGGATACTCAAAGTGGAGATTTCGAGTTGCTCTTAACCGAATTAAAACAGAGAGCTGAGATGAAAAAATGTGATACTTGGCTGAATGCTACGATTCAGGACTTAAAAAACTGAGGCAATGTAAAATGTAGTAGCTCATCCAAGTACCTTTGCTGGGCATTTTGTATTGATAGCCATTCATATTTAATAATTAAAGCCCTTCTCCGCTATGAGATTCCATTTTTTAATTGATCTATTTCCTTTGCGCTTACATCAGCACATCCATCTGAGAAAACATCGACCAAACGACTAATGGCACGGGCGATAAACGGCAGTACGCGACGATGCTGGTCATGCCAGTATGGCGACAAC
The DNA here is from genome assembly GCA_022361455.1 of Pseudomonadales bacterium. Lineage (GTDB taxonomy): Bacteria > Pseudomonadota > Gammaproteobacteria > Pseudomonadales > Ketobacteraceae. The sequence goes on from JAKSAW010000798.1 coordinate 13,327, forward strand.
TGATCGATATATTGATTCGGATTTAAGGGAAAGGCATATACTGAAAAGTGGACTGGTGTAGAT
>JAKSAW010000800.1 GCA_022361455.1 Pseudomonadales bacterium
ATCAGACCACGCATACCAGCCAACTGACGAATCTGAGCTTGAGAACCACGAGCACCAGAGTCTGCCATCATAAATACAGAGTTAAATGAAGTTTGCTCAACCTCTTTACCTTCTCTATCTATGACAGTCTGCTTGGAGATACCTTCCATCATTGCCTTCGCAACCATGTCGTTCGCACGAGACCAGATATCAACTACCTTGTTGTAGCGCTCACCTTGCGTTACCAGACCAGAAGCAAACTGATCTTCGATTTCACGCACTTCGTCTTCAGCTTCCGAAATGATGCGAGCCTTATCATCTGGAATCTCCATGTCTTCAATACCAACAGAAGATCCTGATGCAGTTGCTTGACCAAAGCCCATATACATCAACTGGTCAGCAAAGATAACGGTAGCTTTTAAACCCAAGCGACGATAACAGGAGTTAATCAATCCTGAGATTGCTTTCTTGGTCATAGGACGGTTAATCAATTCGAAAGGCAAGCCTTTAGGAACGATATCCCACAAAGAAACACGACCAGCAGTGGTATCAACAAGAGCGGTTCTTTCGTCAACAGAACCATCATCCTGAACAATGGCTTCGTTTATACGAACTTTAATGCGAGTGTGAACAGTCACTGCCTTGGTCAGCAATGCACGCTGCACTTCTTTAGAGTTCGAGAAAACCATACCTTCACCCGGCGCATTGATGCGCTCACGAGTGATGTAATAAAGACCCAATACAACGTCTTGAGTAGGCACAATAATCGGTTCACCGTTTGCAGGCGAAAGAATATTGTTGGTAGACATCATCAAGGCACGGGCTTCTAGCTGCGCTTCCAATGTTAGCGGCACGTGAACAGCCATTTGGTCACCGTCGAAGTCAGCGTTATAAGCCGAACAAACTAACGGGTGAAGGTTAATTGCTTTACCTTCAATTAGCACGGGTTCGAAAGCCTGGATACCTAAACGGTGAAGCGTTGGCGCACGGTTTAGCAGCACAGGGTGCTCGCGAATTACTTCAGCCAGGATATCCCAAACTTCGGCAGTTTCGCGCTCTACCATCTTTTTAGCGGCTTTAATCGTTGTCGCCAAACCACGAGCTTCTAATTTAGCGAAGATGAATGGCTTAAATAATTCCAATGCCATTTTCTTGGGCAGACCACACTCATGCAATTTCAGCGTAGGACCAACCACGATAACGGAACGACCCGAGTAGTCTACGCGCTTACCCAATAGGTTTTGACGGAAGCGGCCTTGCTTACCTTTGATCATGTCTGCAAGCGACTTCAATGGGCGCTTGTTAGAACCAGTGATCGCACGACCGCGACGACCATTATCCAACAACGCATCCACAGACTCTTGCAGCATACGCTTTTCGTTACGAACAATGATGTCTGGCGCATTTAGATCTAGAAGACGCTTCAAACGATTGTTACGATTGATAACGCGACGATATAAATCGTTAAGATCAGAAGTTGCGAAACGACCACCATCCAAAGGTACAAGAGGACGAAGATCGGGTGGCAACACTGGCAGTACTTCTAAGATCATCCAGCATGGATCGTTTCCAGAATCCAAGAAAGCTTCCATAAGCTTTAAGCGCTTAGTGATTTTCTTGATCTTGGTTTCTGAATTAACTGTTTGCAGCTCTTCACGAAGCTCACGCACGTCTTGCTCAAGATCCATATCGTTAAGCAATTTTTGCACTGCTTCCGCACCCATGGATGCATCGAACTCGTCACCGAATTCTTCTAGTGCTTCATAATATTGCTCATCAGTCAGCATCTGACCGCGCTCTAGCGTAGTTGTACCTGGTTCAGTCACTACGAAAGATTCGAAATAAAGAACACGCTCAATGTCACGCAGCGTCATGTCCAACAACAAACCAATACGAGACGGTAAAGATTTTAGGAACCAAATGTGTGCAACAGGACTTGCCAACTCGATATGGCCCATACGATCACGGCGTACTTTTGAAAGGGTTACTTCAACACCACATTTCTCACAGATAACACCACGATGCTTCAAACGCTTGTATTTACCACACAAGCATTCATAGTCCTTAATAGGTCCGAAAATACGCGCGCAGAATAAGCCGTCACGCTCAGGCTTAAAGGTACGATAGTTAATAGTCTCTGGCTTCTTAACCTCACCAAAAGACCATGCGCGAATCATCTCGGGAGACGCAAGCCCGATACGGATTCGTTCAAATTCTGCATCTTGCCCTTGTGCTTTAAGTAGATTTAATAAATCTTTCACTGACAATCCTCCGATGGAGCAAATGGGCCCTGCCCAGCGGGCCCGTATTAATTTTTAACGTTGCAATTAGTCTTGTTCTAGTTCCATGTCGATACCGAGTGATCGGATCTCTTTGACTAGTACGTTAAAGGACTCAGGCATTCCTGGTTCCATTCTATGGTCGCCATCGACGATGTTTTTGTAGATACGGGTACGACCGTTAACATCATCCGACTTGATGGTGAGCATTTCTTGAAGCGTGTATGCAGCACCATAAGCTTCAAGTGCCCACACCTCCATCTCACCAAATCGCTGGCCACCGAACTGCGCCTTACCACCCAACGGTTGCTGAGTAACAAGACTGTAGGATCCGGTAGAACGTGCATGCATTTTGTCATCAACCAAGTGGTTGAGTTTGAGCATATACATATAGCCAACTGTAACTGGGCAATCGAATTGCTCACCAGTACGACCATCGTAAAGCACCATCTGACCGCTTTCGTTGTGCTTAGAAAGCTTTAATAGCTCTTTAATTTCAGACTCTTTCGCACCATCGAATACAGGCGTCGCGATTGGAACACCTTTCTTCAAGTTCTTCGCCATCGTGATAATTTCTTCATCAGAGAAACTATCGAGGTCTTCAGTTAACTCACCAACCTGGTTGTAGACTTTACCCAAGAACTCGCGAAGCTCAGCTACTTCTTTCTGCTCTTTAAGCATCTTGTTAATAACCATGCCCAACCCACTAGCAGCTAGGCCAAGGTGCGTTTCAAGAATTTGCCCCACGTTCATACGAGAAGGTACACCCAGCGGGTTCAGTACAATATCTACTGGCTCACCATCTTCGTTATAAGGCATGTCTTCAACTGGCATGATGACCGAGATAACACCTTTGTTACCATGACGACCAGCCATCTTGTCACCAGGCTGGATACGACGCTTGATGGCTAAGTAAACTTTAACAATCTTCAACACGCCGTGAGCAAGATCATCACCACTGGTGATCTTGCGCTTCTTGATATTAAGCTTGTCTTCTTGCTCTTCACGAACCTGCTCAAGATAGCTGGAAGCCTGCTCGATTTGCTCAGCTAGCGCATCATCCTGCATGCTTAACTCAAGCAATTGCGCCAATTCCATAGTTTCAAGCTGCTCAGACGTCAGCACATCACCTTTGCTTAAGCCAGCACCTGAAAGGACTGCCTTACCGGCCAAAGCATTGCGAAGACGAATAGCTGTAGCAGATTGGATGATACGGAACTCATCATTAAGGTCTTTACGGTACTTATCGATCTCAGCATTCTCGATATCAATCGCTCGCTGATCTTTCTCTACGCCATCTCGAGTAAATACTTGAACATCGATAACGGTACCTTTTGTTGAAGAAGGTACGCGTAAAGAGGTGTCTTTTACATCAGACGCCTTTTCACCAAAGATCGCGCGAAGGAGCTTCTCTTCTGGAGTCAGTTGAGTTTCACCTTTAGGTGTCACTTTACCAACCAAGATGTCACCAGCGCCAACTTCCGCACCGATGTGAACAATACCTGACTCATCCAACTTGGAAAGCGCGGCCTCACCAACGTTAGGGATATCAGAAGTGATTTCTTCAGGCCCTAACTTGGTATCACGAGCGACACAGGTAAGCTCTTGAATATGAATCGTGGTGAAACGGTCTTCTTTTACAACACGCTCAGAGATAAGAATGGAATCCTCGAAGTTATAACCATTCCAGGTCATAAACGCGACTCGCATGTTTTGGCCTAGCGCCAATTCACCCAAGTCAGTAGAAGGACCATCCGCCAAAATATCACCGCGACTAATCACATCGCCAACACTTACAAGTGGACGTTGATTAATACAGGTATTTTGGTTTGAGCGGGTGTATTTGATGAGGTTGTAGATATCTACACCAGCATCATTTTCAACTTCTTCTTCGTTGGCACGAACAACAATACGGCTCGCATCAACACGATCAACAATACCGCCACGCTTAGCGACAACACACACACCAGAATCGCGGGCTACGGTTTTTTCCATGCCCGTTCCAACCAATGGCTTGTCAGCGCGCAAGGTTGGTACCGCCTGACGTTGCATGTTCGATCCCATCAAAGCACGGTTCGCATCATCGTGCTCCAAGAAAGGAATCAAAGATGCAGCAACAGATACAACCTGACGAGGCGAAACATCCATATAGGTAACGTTATCAGAGGTAGTCACCGTAAATTCGTTTTTATGACGAACTGGCACTAAGTCTTCGGTCAGGTTACCGCCATCATCACGCTCAGCGTTTGCTTGCGCAATAACGTGCTCAGATTCATCAATCGCGGACAGGTAAGCAACATCATCAGTCACTTGGCCATCGACTACTTTTCGATAAGGGCTCTCAAGGAAACCATAGTCATTGGCGCGAGCAAATGTTGCCAACGAGTTAATCAAACCGATGTTCGGACCTTCAGGTGTCTCGATTGGACATACTCGACCGTAGTGAGTTGGGTGTACATCACGAACCTCGAAACCAGCGCGCTCACGCGTTAAACCACCAGGGCCTAATGCCGAAACACGACGCTTATGGGTGATCTCAGACAATGGATTGTTTTGATCCATAAACTGTGACAATTGGCTTGAGCCGAAAAACTCCTTAACGGCAGCAGCAACAGGCTTAGCATTAACTAAATCCTGAGGCATCAAACCTTCACTTTCAGCAAGGCTTAAACGCTCTTTCACTGCACGCTCAACACGCACAAGACCAACTCGGAATTGGTTTTCAGCCATTTCACCTACGGAACGTACACGACGGTTACCAAGGTGATCGATATCATCCACCACACCCTTACCGTTGCGGATATCCACCAAGCAACGAAGCACATCAACGATGTCTTCTTTCGATAAGGTACCTTCACCAGTAGGATCTTCACGACCCAATCGACGGTTAAACTTCATGCGACCTACAGAAGATAGATCATAGCGTTCAGCAGTGAAGAACAGATTCTTGAATAGAGTCTCAGCAGCCTCTTTAGTAGGCGGCTCACCAGGACGCATCATGCGATAAATTTCTACCAATGACTCTAGCTGATTAGAGGTTGGATCTGCTCGCAGGGTGTCAGAAATAAACGGCCCACAGTCTAACTCGTTGGTGTAAAGGGTTTGGAACTCAGCTACACCCAAATCAATAAGCTTTTCTAACAGCTCATCAGTTAGCTCAGCATTGCAAGCAACCAACACTTCACCTGTGGATTCATCAATCACGTTTTTCGCAATCGCTTTACCCACCAAGAACTCACGAGGAACTTCGAGGAATTCTATATTGGCTTTTTCTAGCTGACGAATATGACGAGCCGTTATACGACGACCTTCTTCTACCACGACCTCATCACCGGCCTTTATATCAAAGGTGGCCATTTCACCGCGAAAACGCTCTGGGATAAGGCGGAATTTAAAGACGCCATCCTCAACAACCACGTCATTTGTTTCAAAGAAACAATCTAGAATTTCTTCTACTTCGTAACCTAACGCGCGCATGATGATAGTGGCCGGTAGTTTACGACGGCGATCTATACGTACGAATACCAAGTCCTTAGCATCGAATTCAAAGTCTAACCATTAACCACGGTAAGGTATGATTCGCGCAGAATACAATAACTTGCCTGATGAGTGAGTCTTGCCGCGATCGTGATCAAAGAACACACCTGGCGAGCGGTGCAACTGAGACACGATAACGCGCTCAGTACCATTAATTACAAAGGTACCATTGTCGGTCATCAATGGGATTTCACCCATGTAGACCTCTTGCTCCTTGATATCTTTGATGGCCTTATTTGATGAGTCTTTATCGTAAATAATCAACCGGATTTTTACGCGAAGTGGCGCTGAATAAGTCGCGCCGCGCATTTGACACTCTTTCACATCAAATGCAGGAGTGCCTAATGAATAATCAACATACTCCAACGCTGCATTACCCGAATAACTATTAATCGGGAATACGGATTTAAATGCGGCCTGAAGGCCATCATCAAAGCGCTCTGAAGGCGCACAATCCTGTTGAAGAAACTTTCGATAGGAGTCCAGCTGGATTGCCAATAAATACGGCACTTCCATTGCGTCTGTAAGTTTACCGAAGCTTTTGCGGATTCTTTTCTTTTCGGTGAACGAATATGCCATCTGAGATCCTCAGCTCGTTAAGAAAAGCCAAACGTGTTAGTTACAACGTGCCCGGCGATATGCCAGGTATGGTATTAAAAACTAATTGTGATGGGGACATACTGCACAAGGGGATCCCCGCCCCTTTTTGAAACACACTTGCTAACATCAAAGAATGAATGCTTTTTTATTCTTATGCTTATGTGTTTAAACAGCAAAAGGCCGGCGGCAATTTGCCACCAGCCTCTTAATCTGTAGCTGTTAAAGCCTACAAACTAAAAAGTACAAACGCTTATTTAACCTCTACGGCTGCGCCTGCTTCTTCTAGTTGCTTCTTAACATCTTCAGCTTCGTCTTTGCTCACACCTTCTTTAACGTTAGAAGGACAGCCTTCTACCATGCCTTTAGCTTCTTTCAAGCCTAAGCCAGTAATAGCGCGAACAGCTTTGATAACACCAACTTTGTTGTCGCCGAAGCTAGTCATTACAACGTCGAATTCAGTTTTCTCTTCAGCAGCAGCACCGCCAGCGTCGCCACCAGCAGCTGCAGCAACAGCTACAGGAGCAGCAGCAGATACACCAAATTTTTCTTCGATTGCAGAAATTAGATCAACAAGATCCATTACACTCATTTCCGCAATAGCGTCTAAGATTTCGTCTTTAGAAAGAGCCATGTTTTAGTACTCCATTAATGTAGTTCAATTTTGAAAAAACTAAAGCCTAATAATGATTTAGGCCGCTTTTTGGTCTTTAACCGCTGATAGAGCGCGAGCAATTCCGCTTGGTACTTCGTTAATAGTACGAGCGAATTTGGCGATAGGCGCTTGTAGAAGACCAGCCAACTGGCCAAGCGCTTGTTCGCGAGTCGGAAGCTTCGCAAGACGATCAATTTCGCTCGCATCGTACATTAAGCCGCCAACGGCTAATGCCTTAACTTCCAAACTTTCGTGCTCTTTTGCGTAATCCTTGATGATACGGGCAGCAGCGCCTGGATCTTCAAGAGAGAACGCAAGGATTGTAGGGCCAACTAGAGCATCTTGAAGACACTCAAACTCAGTGCCTTCTACCGCACGACGCGCAAGAGTATTACGCACCACACGAAGATAAACACCTTGCTCACGGGCTTGCTTGCGAAACTCAGTCATTTCGCCAACAGTTAGACCGCGATAGTCAGCAATTACAGCGGACAAAGCACCAGAAGCAGCATCATTGACTTCAGCAACAATCGCTTTTTTATCTTCCAGGTTAAGTGCCACTGGATTACCTCCAAATATCAAACACCCCAAGGGATGATTGGTTTTGCCCCGAAGGGCTTTATGCGGCGACCGATCTTTTTCAAAATCTGAACCACCGCGTCTGCGCAGGCATCGGATTAAGCAGCTCGCTTTTTACTGCAAAGCTCACCGCACCTGCGGTCTTTGACGCGCCTCGCTGATCAGACATCAACCAGCGAGAGCTCAAAGCCTTTTAGCACTTTGGATTAAAATTCCAAAGATGCAGTATCAATGGTTAAGCCAGGCCCCATCGTTGTAGATAGAGTTACCTTCTTAACATAAGTTCCTTTCGCTGAAGCTGGCTTAGCTTTTTTAAGGTCAACCATCAAAGCATCAACATTTTGCTTAACTGCTTCTGCATCAAATCCAACTTGACCTACTGAGCAGTGAATAATACCGGCTTTATCAGTTCTATAACGAACTTGACCAGCTTTTGCATTCTTAACTGCGTTTGCAACATCAGGAGATACAGTACCAACCTTAGGATTTGGCATTAGACCACGAGGACCAAGGATCTGACCTAGCTTACCAACTACCCGCATTGCATCAGGGCTGGCAATTACAACATCAAAATCCATGTTGCCTTTTTTAACTTCTTCAGCAAGATCGTCCATACCAACGATATCTGCGCCAGCTTCTTTTGCAGCATCAGCATTTGCACCCTGGGTAAAAACCGCTACGCGAACAGTTTTACCAGTACCGTTTGGAAGCACACTTGCACCGCGAACAACCTGATCTGATTTACGAGGATCAACACCTAGGTTAACTGCAATATCGATAGATTCTTTGAACTTCACATTTGAAAGCTCAGCCAACAAAGACACTGCATCGGTGATTCCATATGCCTTCTCGGCATCTACCTTTTCATTTATTAGCTTTTGACGCTTAGTTAACTTTGCCATCTTATAAGCCCTCCACATCTAGACCCATGCTTCGCGCGGAGCCGGCAATTGTGCGCACTGCAGCATCCATGTCAGCTGCTGTGAGGTCTGGCATTTTCGTTGTAGCGATCTCTTCGAGCTGAGCTCTAGTCACCTTACCTACCTTATTAGTGTTAGGCTCGCCACTTCCTTTAGGAATACCCGCAGCCTTCTTAAGCAATACAGAAGCTGGCGGAGTCTTCATAATGAAGGTGAAGCTGCGATCACTATATACGGTGATTACAACCGGGATCGGCATACCGTTTTCAAACTGCTGAGTCTGAGCGTTGAATGCCTTACAGAATTCCATAATGTTCACACCATGCTGACCCAAAGCAGGACCAACTGGTGGACTTGGGTTTGCCTGACCAGCAGGCACCTGTAGCTTAATATAAGCTTCTATCTTCTTAGCCATAAATCCTCCTCGGGTTCCAACGCTCTACTGGGCAAAGAGCTCCCCGCTAAATACTAAAATCCCGCGAGACAGTAACCCTACCTCGCGGGAACCCAAAATTTTGTTTAGCTTTTTTCTACTTGACCGAACTCAAGCTCAACAGGCGTAGAGCGACCAAAGATTAACACTGCCACCTGAAGGCGACTCTTCTCGTAATTAACCTCTTCGACAACACCATTAAAGTCAGCAAACGGCCCATCGGTAACGCGAACCACTTCGCCAGCCTCGAAAAGCGTCTTCGGCTTCGGCTTTTCAACACCATCTTCGACACGCTGTAGAATCGTTGCAGCCTCAGCATCAGAGATCGGTGCCGGCTTATCAGCTGTACCACCAATAAAGCCCATAACCTTAGGACAGTCTTTGACCAAATGCCAACTTTCGTCGTTCATGTCCATTTGCACTAGAACATAGCCTGGAAAGAACTTACGTTCGCTCTTACGCTTTTGGCCGCCACGCATTTCAACCACTTCTTCGGTGGGAACCAAAATCTCACCAAATTGATCTTCCATGCCAGCAAGCTTGACGCGATCATTAAGCGATCTCATCACCTGCTTTTCAAAACCAGAATATGCGTGAACAACATACCAGCGTTTAGCCATTAAACCCTCTCCGTCTAACCGACGAGTTCAGAAATACCGGCGCCCAGCATCATATCAAGAAGCCATAACACCAAAGCCATGAACGCAACGAACAAGACCACAATACCCGTGGTTTGAATTGTCTCTTGCTGCGTGGGCCAAACAACGCGTCTTACTTCAGCTCGCGCATCCTTCAACAAGGCAAGAAAAGCCTTTCCCTTGTTTGTCTGCGCAGCCACTAGCGCGGCCAACACAGCAACCACCAAAACGCCTATCAAGCGATATAAAAAAGGCTGTTCTGAAAAAAACGAATTCCCGACGACTGCTGCAGCCACCAGGATCAACGAAACCGCCCATTTTAACCAATCGATGCTTGAAGACTGCTCGGCTTCAGTACCTGCTTTTGCGTTCATATTTAATTTCGTTCTTATTCTGCCAACTTAAGCTGGCAGGCCAGGAGGGAATCGAACCCCCAACCTGCGGTTTTGGAGACCGCTGCTCTGCCAATTGAGCTACTGGCCTTTCACTTAAAAAACACTGGCCGAGCTTAGAACTCGGCCAATCTAGCGATACAATCTATCATTCAATGATTTTCGCAACAACACCCGCGCCTACAGTACGACCACCTTCACGGATCGCAAAACGTAGACCTTCGTCCATCGCGATTGGGCAAATCAAGGTCACTTCCATTTGAACATTGTCACCAGGCATAACCATTTCTACGCCTTCTGGAAGCTCACAAGAACCCGTTACGTCAGTTGTACGGAAGTAAAACTGTGGGCGATAGCCTTTGAAGAATGGCGTGTGACGACCACCTTCATCTTTACTTAGTACATAAACTTCTGATTCGAACTTGGTGTGAGGCGTGATAGAACCAGGCGCCGCCAATACTTGGCCACGCTCAACTTCTTCGCGCTTAGTACCACGAAGCAACGCACCGATGTTCTCACCTGCACGACCCTCGTCTAGCAACTTACGGAACATCTCAACACCAGTACAGGTGGTTTTAGTGGTTTCTTTGATACCAACGATTTCGATTTCATCACCAACGTTGATGATACCGCGCTCAACACGACCGGTTACAACCGTACCACGACCAGAGATTGAGAAAACGTCTTCGATTGGCATGATGAAAGCACCATCGATCGCACGCTCTGGTTCAGGAATGTATTCGTCTAGAGTTTCTACTAGCTTCTTAACAGCAGAAGTACCCAGATCGTTGTCGTCTTTGCCTTCTAGGGCCATCAATGCAGAACCAGCAATGATTGGCGTGTCGTCGCCTGGGAATTCGTATTGATCTAGCAATTCACGAACTTCCATTTCAACCAACTCTAGCATTTCTGCATATTCTTCTGAGTCAGCACCGCCACAATCATCAGCCAGAAGATCTGCTTTGTTTAGGAATACTACGATGTAAGGTACACCTACTTGGCGAGACAACAAGATGTGCTCACGAGTCTGAGGCATTGGACCGTCAGTCGCACCACACACTAGGATTGCACCGTCCATTTGCGCCGCACCGGTGATCATGTTCTTAACATAGTCGGCGTGACCAGGGCAATCTACGTGCGCGTAGTGGCGTGAAGGTGAGTCATACTCAACGTGAGAAGTCGCAATCGTGATACCACGCTCACGCTCTTCAGGTGCATTATCGATACCGTCAAACGCTACCGCTTCTCCGCCCCATACCTCTGCACACACACGCGTTAGCGCTGCAGTCAATGTAGTTTTACCATGGTCTACGTGACCAATCGTACCCACGTTGACGTGGGGTTTATTACGTTCAAATTTTTCCTTTGACACTTTCAATCACCTCTTAAACGAAAACTTAGGTTATGATCTTTTAATAATTGCTTCGGCTATATTCTGGGGCGCTTCAGCATACTTGGTAAATTCCATAGAGAAACTAGCACGACCCTGAGACATACCCCGCAAATCCGTGGCATAACCAAACATTTCTGCCAGCGGAACTTCCGCACGAATAACTTTTCCTGCAGGCGTATCATCCATACCCTGAACAATACCACGGCGACGATTCAGATCTCCCATCACATCACCCATGTACTCTTCAGGCGTAACCGCCTCCACTTTCATCATTGGTTCAAGAAGAGCAGGATTCGCATCAAGCGCACCTTGCCTTACTCCCATAGAACCAGCCATACGGAATGCATTCTCGTTGGAGTCCACTTCATGATAGGAACCATCATACAAAGTGACTTTTACACCCAACATCGGATAGCCAGCCAGCACGCCATTATCGAGCTGCTGCTTACAACCCTTCTCTATGGCACCAAAGTATTCTTTGGGCACCACACCACCATGAATCTGTTCTTCAAATATAAAATCTTCAGCCATTTCTGGTATGGGCTCGAGCTTAAGCTTCACATGGCCATACTGACCACGACCACCAGACTGCTTAACAAATTTACCTTCAGCCTCTACGGCTTTACGAATGGTCTCGCGATAGGCAACTTGAGGCTTACCGATATTGGCTTCAACCTTAAACTCTCGCCTCATACGATCGACAATGATATCCAGATGGAGCTCACCCATCCCAGAAATAATCGTCTGACCAGACTCTTCGTCCGTCTGCACTCGGAACGATGGATCTTCTTGCGCCAAGCGACCTAAAGCCAGCCCCATCTTCTCTTGATCAGCTTTCGACTTAGGCTCGACCGCCACCGAAATCACGGGCTCAGGAAAATCCATGCGCTCTAGAATAATAGGCTCATCCATTGAACAGAGCGTATCACCTGTAGTCACATCTTTAAGACCAACAGCTGCGGCTATATCACCAGCTAAAACCTCTTTAATCTCTTCACGACTATTGGAGTGCATTTGAAGAATACGACCCACACGCTCTTTCTTAGACTTAACAGAGTTAAGCACGGAATCACCAGAGTTAAGCACCCCAGAATAAACCCTAAAGAACGTTAAAGAACCCACAAAGGGATCAGTCGCTATTTTGAAGGCAAGCGCAGCAAATGGCTCGTCGTCTGAAGATTTACGGGTTGCCTCTGTCTCATCCGCATCATCAAGCACACCCTTGATATCCTGCACCTCATTTGGCGCCGGAAGAAACTCAATAACCGCATCGAGTACTGCTTGCACACCCTTATTTTTAAATGCAGAACCACAAAGCGCTAACACAATTTCATTCGCTAGCACCTGCTGACGAAGACCGACCTTAATATCCTCTTCAGATAGCTCGCCGTCATCGAGGTATTTTTCCATCAAGTCTTCATTGGCCTCAGCCGCCGATTCGACCATTTTCTCTCGATATTCTTCGGCTTGAGCTTGAAGCTCTGCTGGAATATCAGCCAACTCATAGGTCATACCTTGGTCAGCTTCGTTCCATAAAATTGCTTTCATACGAATCAAATCGATAACGCCTTTAAATTCCTCTTCAGCCCCAATATTAAGCTGAATAGGAACAGGTCGCGCTTTCAAGCGCGTTTCAATTTGATCTACAACCCGAATAAAGTCTGCCCCCGCACGGTCCATTTTATTCACGAACACAATGCGAGGAACACCATATTTATTCGCTTGACGCCAGACCGTCTCTGACTGAGGCTCTACACCCGAACTACCACAAAACACAACGACAGCACCATCTAATACACGCAAAGAACGCTCCACCTCAATAGTGAAGTCAACGTGACCAGGGGTATCGATTA
>JAKSAW010000156.1 GCA_022361455.1 Pseudomonadales bacterium
CCCAAAGAAAGCGAGCGCAAGGGGCGGTGCCAGTGCCCGCACACCCAAGCGACAGAGAGAGAGAGATTTCCATTAAAGGCGTTTCGACAACGAAGGTCATGTCGCCCGACGGTGGTATCTCCAAAAATGTCTCAACCGAAAATATGTTCTGAGGCCGAACACCGGCCGCAATGTCTGTACCCCAACCCCCCAACTCCAACGGATGACCCCACATCTATGAGCATGAGGCCCCCGCCGGGTAACTCCCCCCCTTGTGACTAATTTTAATTATGAACCACGGCCCAAGCATGCCCCTTTTGCATACCCCGCAAAACAACCCTGCCCAAACCCCGTCGTCGAGGCCCGACCGGTCCCAATACTCCGGTAAACGTCGTGCGGGGTAGCGAAGCCCGCACGCCGCCGCCAGTCGCCGACCCCTGATGGGGTGGCAAAACTCATCCCCAACATCAGCGGCAGGGGGGGATCAGGCACTGGGCCGGGTCGTCGCGCCGCAATATTCTCTCAGACGCTCGCCGGGGAGCACCCACCCCCCCCACGGGGCTTCCCTTGGCCCTCGTCCTCCACCGCGCGACCGAGGCCTCCAGCCACGCAGGAGCAGGCGCGCTTCCCACACCAGCGCCGGCTGCCACCATCCGGCGTGGGGTAATCGCGCGACGAGAGCCTGGTCACAGCCACAGCGGGGAAGGCCAGTCCCGAGCTCGCTGTGCCTGCACTGATGCCAGGGAAGAACCGCCAAGGCTGAAGGGGCTCGCGAAGATGCGCAAGAGCACGCCGGTTGGCACCGCCAGGGCCGGATCTTCAATCTTCGCAGTAAAAACTGCAACCTCAAAGGGAGGTACCTGCGCAAGACCCCGAGTGGGGCGAAATACACTCCCCGCCAGCCACCTGCTGGCACACGCAACGCGCGCCGCGCCGATCCCCCCCCCTCCAGCTCGCCAATGGGGCCATCGGCTGCCTCGATCGCCGCCGATGAGGCAGGCGGGCACCGATGAGGGGCCCATCCCCGGCCGACTGGACCCCGTCGCCAGCCCAAAGAGCCGGCGAGGCTCTCGAGCGTCGCGCGGCACGAAGCCGACGCGGCATCGAGCTCGCGGGGCGACCCCGGCCAGCCTCGGACGGCTCGCCCTCACCGTCGGCCAGCGACCTGCCATCATCGGCGGGACCTCGGCGGGCCGTCAGGCTACCAAACGGCGCACCGAAAGGCTTTGCAGACGCGCCTTGACGACACGAAGCCAACGCACCAGACAGCGTCCGAAACGAACAACTGCCGGCGACGCTAGCCCCGCTCGAAGGCGGCAGACTCGAAGGGGGGGACGCGGCACGCGCGCGGGGGGGGTACCCAAGCGACAACACCCAAAGAAAGCGCAAGGGGCGGCGCTAGTGCCCGCACACCCAAGCGACAACACCCAAAGAATGCGCAAGGGGCGGCGCCACTGCCCACACACCCAAGCGACATCACCCAAAGAATGCGCAAGGGGCGGCGCCACTACCCGCACACCCAAGCGACAACACCAAAAGAATGCGGACGGGGCGGCGCCAGTGCCCACACACCCAAGCGACACCACCAAAAGAATGCGCACGGGGCG